>NZ_JBFUCI010000093.1:0-17723 GCF_056405335.1 Variovorax sp. P1_H12_2 | reverse complement strand
GCGAGGAAGAGTTGCCGCTGGCCCGCGTCCTCGAAGGCGGCACCTGGGCCGCCGGCCGCGTCATGGCACAGCGCTTGCGTGATGGTGCGCCACCCCTGCGCATCGTGAGCGACGGCACCGTCTTCTAGACTCCACCCTTCTTCTTTCATTCAACAAGAACGCCCCCGCGCTTCCAGAACGCCATGAGCAACGTCCACCTCGTCGACCACCCTCTCGTCCAGCACAAGCTCACCTTGATGCGCCGCAAGGAAGCCAGCACCAACAGCTTCCGGCGCCTGCTCAACGAGATCAGCATGCTGATGGCCTACGAGGTCACGCGCGACATGCCGATGCAGGACATCGAGATCGAAACCCCGCTCGAGACCATGAACGCCAAGGTGATCGACGGCAAGAAACTGGTGCTGGTGTCGATCCTGCGTGCCGGCACCGGCATCCTCGACGGCATGCTCAGCGTGGTGCCCGGCGCGCGCGTGGGCCACATCGGCCTGTACCGCGACCCCAAGACGCTGACCGCGGTCGAGTACTACTTCAAGATGCCCGGCGGCATGGAGGATCGCGACGCGATCGTGGTCGACCCGATGCTGGCCACCGGCAACTCGGCGGTGGCCGCGGTCGAGCGCCTGAAGGAGTTGAATCCGAAGTCGATCAAGTTCGTCTGCCTGCTGACCTGCCCCGAAGGCATCAAGACCTTCCAGGACGCCCACCCCGACGTGCCGATCTACACCGCCGCCATCGACCGCCAGCTCAGCAGCCACGGCTACATCCTGCCGGGCCTGGGCGACGCGGGAGACCGCATCTTCGGGACGAAGTAGCTCGCCCCCAGGTTGCCCGGCACTGCGTGTCCGGGCGCCCACCCCCTACCGGGGGCAACACCTGCGGCCCGGCAAAGCCGGTTCCGCGGTGTTTCACGAACAAGACAGGGTACATGTCGGTCGTTGGTTGATTTCTAACTCGAGGAGAAGCGCAGTGACAATTCGCCGTCAAATGATCATCCGTTCGGTCGCCGTCGCGGCCGCGCTTGCGGCCGGGGCACCGGGCCTCGCGCTCGCGCAGGCCAAGCTCAAGGTGGYGGCGGTGTACACCGTGCCCTTCGAGCAGCAATGGGTCGGCCGCATCCACAAGGCGCTCAAGGCGGCCGAGGCGCGTGGCGAGATCGAGTACACGGCGACCGAGAACGTCGCCAATGCCGACTACGAGCGCGTCATGCGTGAGTACGCGACCGCCGGCAACCAGTTGATCCTCGGCGAGGTCTTCGGCGTCGAGGCGGCCGCGCGCAAGGTCGCCAAGGACTTCCCCAAGACCGCCTTCCTGATGGGTTCCTCGCTGAAGCCGCAGGCGCCGAATTTCTCGGTCTTCGACAACTACATCCAGGAGCCGGCCTACCTGTCGGGCATGGTCGCCGGCGGCATGACCAAGTCCAACAAGATCGGCATGGTCGGCGGCTTCCCGATCCCCGAGGTCAACCGGCTCATGAACGCCTTCATGGCCGGCGCGAAGGAAACCAACCCGAAGGTCGAGTTCAGCGTGAGCTTCATCAACAGCTGGTTCGATCCGCCGAAGGCCAAGGAAGCCGCCTTCGCGATGATCGACAAGGGCGCCGACGTGATGTATGCCGAGCGCTTCGGCGTCAGCGATGYGGCCAAGGAAAAGGGCAAGCTCGCGATCGGCAACGTGATCAACACGCAGGACAAGTACCCCGACACCGTGGTCGCCGCCGCGCTCTGGAACTTCGAGCCCTCGGCCGACCGCGCGATCAAGCTCGTCAAGGAAGGCAAGTTCGCGGCCGAGGACTACGGCCCCTACTCGATGATGAAGCACAAGGGCTCCGAGCTGGCGCCGCTGGGCACCTTCGAGAAGAAGGTGCCGGCCGAGATCGTCGCCAAGGTCAACGCCAAGCAGGCCGAGATCCTCGCAGGCAAGACCACCGTCAAAGTCGACGACAACCAACCGAAGTCGACCGCCAAGTGACGCTCGCTCGAAGACTGGGCGCGCTCGCGCTCGGCGCAGCGCTGGCGGGCTGCGCGGCGGTCGCACCCGACACGCATTCGGCAAGGCTCGACGAGACGCCCCGCATGGCGGTGGTCTCGGCCTTCCAGCCTGAACTCACGCTGCTGCAGTCGCGCCTGCAGAACCCGCGCAGGCACAGCGTCAACGGCGTCGAGTTCAGCACCGGGACGCTCGAGGGCCAGCCGGTGGTGCTGTTCCTCTCGGGCATCAGCATGACCAATGCGACGATGAACACGCAGCTCGTGATCGATCGCTTCAAGGTCACGCACGTGGTGTTCAGCGRCATCGCCGGCGGCGTCAATCCGCAGCTGCACATCGGCGATGTGACGGTGCCGGCGCAATGGGGCCAGTACCTCGAAGCGCTGATGGCGCGCGAGACGGCCCCGGGCAAGTACAGCGCGCCGGCCTGGATGAAGGACGCCACCCTGCCCGCCTTCGGCATGATGCATCCGCGGCCGGTCGAGGTTCGCTCGGCCGCCCAGCCGGGCATCACGAAGAAATTCTGGTTCGAGGCCGATCCGAAGATGCTGGAGGTGGCGCGGGCGATCCGCAGCGTCGAGCTGGCCGACTGCAATGCCGGCAAGTGCCTGAGCCGCAAGCCCCGCCTGGTGGTGGGCGGCAACGGCGTCTCGGGCCAGGCCTTCATGGACAACAAGGCCTTCCGCGAATACACCTTCAAGACCTTCGAGGCCAACGTCCTCGACATGGAAACCGCCGCCGTCGGCATGGTCGCCTACAGCAACGGCGTGCCCTATATCGCCTTCCGCTCGCTGAGCGATTTGGCGGGCGGCGGCGAGGGCGAGAACGAGATGGGCACCTTCATGGGCATCGCAGCCGACAACTCGGCCAAGGTGCTGCTCGCCTTCCTCTCGCGCTGGAAGTAGACCCGCTTGTCCACTGTTCTTGCGCTGCGCGGCATCACCAAGCGCTTCGGCACGCTGCTGGCCAACGACGCCATCTCGCTCGACCTCCAGGCCGGCGAGGTGCTCGCGCTGCTCGGCGAGAACGGGGCCGGCAAGTCGACGCTGATGTCGATCCTGTTCGGGCACTACGTGGCCGACGAAGGCCGCATCGAGGCTTTCGGCCGCCCGCTGGCAGCTGGCAACCCGAAGGCGGCGCTGGCCGCGGGCATCGGCATGGTGCATCAGCATTTCACGCTGGCAGACAACCTGAGCGYGCTCGACAACGTGCTCATCGGCACCGAGCCGCTGTGGCAGCCCTTCTCGCGCCGCCGCGCGGCGCGCGCCAAGCTGCTGGACGTGGCCCGGCGCTTCGGCCTCGCGGTGCAGCCGGAAGCGAAGGTCGCAGACCTGTCGGTCGGCGAGCGCCAGCGCGTCGAGATCCTCAAGGCGCTGTACCGCGATGCGCGCATCCTGATCCTCGACGAACCCACGGCCGTGCTCACGCCGCAGGAAAGCGAGGCGCTGTTCCACACCCTGTCGCAGATGGTGGCTGAAGGCCTGTCGATCATCTTCATCAGCCACAAGCTGGGCGAGGTCCTCAGGGTCTCGCACCGCGTCGCGGTCCTGCGCGGCGGTGCCCTGGTGGCCGAGGCGCGCACCGGCGACACGACGCAGGCGCAGCTGGCGCAATGGATGGTCGGCCATGCCATCGAACACACCTCGCGACGCCCGGCCGGCCAGGTCGGCGATGCGGTCTGCGTGCTCGACCATGTGCGCACCGCCGGCAGCGGGCACGACCGCCTGCGCGACGTGTCGCTGACGCTCAAGGCCGGCGAGATCACCGCCATCGCGGGGGTCTCGGGCAACGGCCAGGTCGCCCTGGCCGAGCTCCTGAGCGGCACGCGGCGCGCCATCGCGGGCACGGTCCGTCTGATGGGTCGCGACCTGCCGCCTTCGCCGGCCCGACTGGTCCAGCGCGGCGTCGCGCGGATCCCGGAAGACCGGYACGCGGTCGGCGTGGTGGGCGACCTGCCGGTGTGGGAGAACGCGGTGTCGGAGCGCCTGCGCAGCCGCGCCTTCTCGCGCTGGCTGTGGGTCCGGCGCGGCGCCGCCAAGGCCCACGCGAAAAGCGTGGAGAAGGCCTTCGACGTGCGCGGCGGGGGTCTCGACTCGCCGGCGCGTGCACTGTCCGGCGGCAACATGCAGAAACTGATCCTCGGCCGCGCGCTGCTGGCGCCCGCGTCGACCAGCGCGCCGAACAAGGTCGCGCGACTGATCGTCGCGCACCAGCCGACCTGGGGCCTGGACATCGGCGCGGTCGCGTATGTGCAGCAGCAGCTGATCACGGCGCGCGATGCCGGCGCCGCGGTCCTGCTGATCTCGGACGACCTCGACGAGGTGCTGACGCTCGGCGACCGGGTCGCTGTGATGCACGGCGGCCAGCTCGGCGAACCGCGCGCGGCCTCGGCCTGGACGCGCGAGGCGATCGGGCTCGCGATGGCAGGGGCACGGACATGAGGCTGGAGCGCCGCCACCAGGCCTCGCGCACGGCGCTGGCGATCGCGCCCTTCGGCGCGATCGCCTTCACCTTGCTGGTCAGCGCGCTGCTGGTGCTGTGGGCCGGCGCCCCGGTGGGCCGCACCTATGCCCTCCTGCTGCAGGGCGGCTTCGGTTCGGTGTTCGCCTGGAGCGAAACGCTGACCCGCGCCACTCCGCTGATCCTCACCGGGCTGGCCGCGACGGTGGCATTCAAGGCCAGGCTCTTCAACATCGGCGCCGAAGGCCAGCTCTACGCCGGCGCGCTGGCGGCGGTGGCCGTGGGCGGCCTGCATGGCGGCACCGGCTTCGAGCTCCCCATCTGGCTGCTGTTTCCGCTGATGATGCTGGCCGCCGCGATCGCGGGCGCGCTGCTGCTGCTGGGGCCGGCGCTGATGAAGAACCGGCTCGGCGTCGACGAGGTCGTGACCACGCTGCTGATCAACTTCATCGTGCTGCTGGGCGTCTCGGCCATGCTCGACGGGCCCATGAAGGACCCGACCGCGATGGGCTGGCCGCAGAGCGTGTCGCTGCAGTCGGAGCTCGAGCTCGGCCGGCTGATCGCGCAGACCCGCGTGCATACCGGGCTGGTCTGGGCCGCCGTGCTGTCGGTGCTGGTGTGGGCGCTCTTCAAGTACACCGTGATCGGCTTCGACATCCGCGCGGTCGGCGCCAATGCGCGCGCCGCTGCGTTCGCGGGCGTGCCGGTGACGCGAACCGTCGTGACGGTCGCGCTGCTCTCGGGCGCGCTGGCCGGCCTGGCCGGCGCGATCGAGGTGACGGGCCGCACCGGCTACGTCACGCTCGACCTGTCGCCCGGCTACGGCTACAGCGGGATCGTGATTGCGATGCTGGCCGGCCTGCATCCGCTCGGCGTGCTGGCGGCGGGCGTGTTCGTGGCCGGCGTGATGGTCGGCGCCGACACCATGAGCCGCGCCATCGGCGTGCCGACCTACATCGCCGACGTGATCGTCGCCGCCTCGCTGATCGCGGTGCTGGTGGCGACGCTGCTGACCCAGTACAAGGTCCGATGGAAATGAGCGCAGCGACGGGCCGCCCCGAGCAAGCTCGCACCCCCTTGGGGGGCCGCGAGGACACGGAGTGCCGAGCGTGGGGGCGCCAATGACGGACGTCGCCGAGATCCTGTCGAACGCGGCCTTCTGGGTCGCGGTGCTGCGCATCGCCACGCCGCTCATCTTCGGCACCCTGGGCGTGCTGCTGTGCGAACGCGCGGGCGTGCTGAACCTCGGCATCGAGGGCATCATGGTCGCCGGTGCCTTCACCGGCTGGCTCGCGGTCCATGCGGGCGCACCGCTGTGGGTCGGCGTCGGCGTCGCCGCGCTCACGGGGGCGGCGTTCGGCCTGCTGCACGCCTTCCTGACCGTGGGCCTGGCGCTGTCGCAGCACGTCTCGGGCCTGGGCATCACGCTGCTCGCGACCGCACTGAGCTACTACGGCTATCGCGTGAGCTTCCCGAAGGTCAGCACGCCGCCCACGGTCACGCCCTTCGCGCCGATGGAGTGGCTCCGGATCCCGGTGCTCGAGGCACAGACGCCGCTCACGCTGCTTGCCCTGCTGCTGGTGCCGCTGCTCGCCTATGGGCTCTACCGCACCCCCCTGGGCCTGGCGGTGCGCATGGTCGGCGAGAACCCGCAGGCGGCCGAGGGCCAGGGCGTGTCGGTCGCCGCGACCCGCACCGGAGCGATCGTCGCCGGCTCGGCGCTGATGGGCGTGGCGGGTTCCTTCCTCACGCTGTCGGCGTTCAATGCCTTCTTCTTCAACATGATCAACGGCCGCGGCTGGATCTGCGTGGCGCTGGTTGTGTTCGCTTCCTGGCGGCCCGGCAAGGCGCTGCTCGGCGCCCTGCTGTTCGCCTTCTTCGACGCCTTGCAGTTGCGGCTGCAGCAGTCGGGCGAGGCGCTGCTGCCCTACCAGATCTACCTGATGCTGCCCTACCTGCTGTCGATCCTCGCGCTGGTGCTGGTGGCGCGCCGGGCCGGCTACCCGCAGGCGCTCATGAAACCCTATCGCAAAGGAGAACGCTGATGCTCGACCTCCTCGTTCGCAACGCGGCCCTTCCCGATGGCCGCACCGGCATGTCGATCGCGGTCCAGGACGGCCGGATCGCCGAAGTCACGGCCGGGCTCGCCGCGCCCGCGAATGAAACGCTCGACGCCGACGGCCTGCTCGTCACGCCGCATTTCGTCGACCCGCACTTCCACATGGATGCGACCCTGAGCTACGGCCTGCCGCGCATCAACCAGAGCGGCACGCTGCTCGAAGGCATCGCGTTGTGGGGAGAACTCAAGCCGCTGCTCAAGGCCGAGGCCTTGATCGAGCGCGCGCTCGCCTACTGCGACTGGGCGGTGGCCAAGGGCCTGCTCGCGATCCGCAGCCACGTGGACACCAGCGACCCCAGCCTGCTCGCGGTCGACGCGCTGCTGGAGGTCAAGCGCCTCGTGGCGCCCTACCTCGACCTGCAGCTGGTCGCCTTTCCGCAGGACGGCGTGCTGCGCTCGCCCGGCGGCGTCGACAACCTGAAGCGCGCGCTCGACAAGGGCGTCGACGTGGTCGGCGGCATTCCGCATTTCGAGCGCACGATGGCCGACGGCGCGGCCAGCGTGAAGCTCCTGTGCGAGATCGCGGCCGAACGCGGCCTGGCGGTCGACATGCACTGCGACGAGTCGGACGATCCGCTGTCGCGCCACATCGAGACCCTGGCCTTCGAGGCCCAGCGCCTCGGGCTGCAGGGCCGGGTCACGGGTTCGCACTGCACCTCGATGCATTCGATGGACAACTACTACGTCAGCAAGCTGCTGCCGCTGATCGCCGAAAGCGGTGTCGCCGTGGTCTCGAACCCGCTCATCAACATCACGCTGCAAGGACGCCACGACAGCTACCCCAAGCGCCGCGGCATGACCCGCGTGCCCGAGCTGATGGCCGCCGGCGTCAATGTCGCCTTCGGCCACGACTGCGTGATGGACCCCTGGTACGGCATGGGCTCGGCCGACATGCTGGAGGTCGCGCACATGGGCCTGCACGTGGCACAGATGACCAGCCAGGACGGCATCCGCGCCTGCTTCGATGCCGTGACCGTCAACGCCGCCCAGGTGATGCGGCTCGATAGCCACGGGCTCGAAGCGGGCTGYGACGCCAGCTTCGTGCTGCTGCAGGCGCGCGATCCGGTGGAGGCGATCCGGCTGCGCGCGCCCCGGCTCAAGGTGTATCGCAAGGGGCGCCTGCTGGCGGAAACGCCACCCGCGACCGCGGCGCTGCACCTTCCCGGGCGCGGCGCCCAGACCCGCTGGATGCCGCCCCGCGCCTGAGCCGCTGCGCGCTCAGGCCAGCGGGCCCACCGCGCACCACATGTGCACCTTCGAAAGAAAGGCTCCGCCCAGCGCCACCGCGTAGGGCTCCACCCCGAACACCTGGAAGCCGCAGCGCGCGTAAATCGACTGCGCCGCCAGATTGCCCTCGGTCACGGTCAGCTGGACCAGCCTGACGCCGTCCCTGGCCGCGGCCTGCGCCAACGCCGCCTCGACCAACTGCCGACCGACGCCCCCCTGGCGCACGTCCGCGGCCACATACATGCCGAACAGGCTGGCCTTGTGCCGCGCCTTCTCGCGCGACTCGAACTCCAGCCCGGCGGCGCCCACCAGGCGTTCACCGTCGAAGGCGCCCAGCACGATCTGCCCGGCCGCGGGCGAAGCGTCCAGGCGGGCGATCCACCACGACAAGGGCAGCGCGGCGCGCTCGGTCGCGCTCGAGGTGAAGGCGTCCGGGTGCTGCGCATAGGCGGCCAGCATCAGCGCCCGGTACGGCACGGCATCGGCGGGCTCGAGTCGGCGGACGGTCACCGTTGAATGCCTCACACCGTCGGCGCGATGGCCTCGGCGTACTCGTACAGCGCGCCGAGAATCTCTTCTGCGCGTTCGTCGGCCGTCTCGGCCAGCGTGTCGATCTCGGCGAACAGTTCGTCGACGTTGCGCGCACCGCCCTCGCCCTCGAGCAGCCGCGCGACGCGGTGCGCCTCCCAGCGCCCGGCCTCCTCCTCGCTCAGCGTGTCGGCGAAGTTGCGCGCGCGGTAGCGGAACAGCAGCTCCTCGAGCCGAGGATCGTCGAAGCCGGTGCGCGCCCGCGCGAGCTCGGCCGGCGACAGGCCGCGCAGCTGATTCAGGCGCCGACGGTCGCCGTTGCCGACGAAGCCGCCGTACAGGTCCTCGTCGACGTCCGGCGTGCCTTCCCGAGGCCGCTCGTACACCTGCGGCCAGATCGCGCTCATGTCGGGCAATGCCGCGGCGATCGCGGCATGGCGCAGCGCCGCCTCGACGTCGATGCCCCAGCGCGCCGCCATCGCCGGCGCCAGCGTCTTCAGGTTGCCGACCACCATCGGTGACTTGTTCAGATGGATGCCCTTGAGCGGCAGCCTCAGCACGCCCTCGGGCAGGTCGGCGCTGCGCGTGAACAGCCGCAGCCGCAGCGTCTCGACATCGAGGTCGCGCAGCTCGCTGGGGTCATGGGCCAGATCCCAGGCCAGCAGCTCGTTCTTGTTGGTCGGATGGCTCGCCAGCGGCCACATGACGGCCAGGCAGCCGCGTTCGGCCGGGAACATGCCCGACACATGCAGGAAGGGCCGCGCGGTCTCGCGCGTCGTCGGCAAGCCGAGTTCGCTGGCCACGCGGTCCTTGCGGTGCAGGCCGAAGGCGAAGTCGAACAGCTTGGGCTGCTTCTCGCGGATCAGCCGGGCCAGCGCGATCGTGGCGCGCACGTCCGACAGCGCATCGTGCGCCGCCTCGTGCAGCAGTCCGTTGGCTCGCGCCAGATCCTCGAGCTTGAAGCTCTGGCTGCCGTCGGCCTTCTTCGGCCATTCGATGCCGTCAGGGCGCAGCGCGTAGGTGAGGCGCACGACGTCGAGCAGGTCCCAGCGGCCGCAGTCGTTCTGCCACTCGCGCGCATAGGGATCGATCAGGTTGCGCCAGAACATGAAGCGCGTCACCTCGTCGTCGAAGCGGATCGTGTTGTAGCCCACGCCGATGGTGCCGGGCTGCGAGAACGCCTGTTCGATCTGCGCCGCGAACGCATGCTCGGGCATGCCGCGCTCGAGGCACTGCTGCGGCGTGATGCCGGTGATCAGGCAGGCCTCCGGGCTTGGCAGGTAGTCCGGGGCCGGCTGGCAATAGATCATCAGCGGCTCGCCGATCTCGTTGAGTTCGGCGTCGGTGCGGACGGCGGCGAACTGCGACGGCCGGTCGCGGCGCGGCACGACGCCGAAGGTTTCGTAGTCGTGCCAGAGGAAGGTATGAGGGGCCATGGGTCAAAGCAAGGGGGAAAAGAGGCGAGCGATCGAGTCGCCCAGGCGGYGCGGGAAAGGCTGGCGCCGGTTGGCCCGCACCGGCGAGGCACTGCGCAGATCGGTTTCGAACTGGGCGATCAGGGGCTTCGCGAGCGTTGTGCCATAGATCACGGCGCAGACCTCGAAGTTGAGCCGGAAGCTGCGGTTGTCGAAATTCGCGGTGCCGATCATCGCGCAGTTGTCGTCGACCACCAGCGTCTTGGAGTGCAGCATTCGCGCCTTGTATTCCCAGACCTTGACGCCGGCCGCGATCAGTTCGTCGTAGTACGAGCGCGCCGCCGCGCTCACGATCAGCGAATCGCTGCGCCGCGGCACCAGCAGCCGCACGTCGACGCCGCGCAGGGCCGCGCTGGTGAGCGCCATCATGGCCGGCTCGCCCGGCACGAAATACGGCGTCGTGAGCCAGGCGCGGTACGACGACGACTGGATCGCCGCGAGGTGCATCCGATGGATGGCCTCGAGCGCGCTGTCGGGCCCGCTGGTGATGATCTGCACCGGGATCTCGCCGGCGGCCTCGTGCGGCGGCAGGCGCGGCAGCAGATGGAGCAGGTCCGAATTCGTCAGGCGGGGGTCCTCGCCGGTCGCGTAGGTCCAGTCCTCGAGGAAGGTGGTCTGCAGCCAGCGCACCGCGCTGCCTTCGAGGCGCAGGTGCACGTCATGGTAGGCATCGGCACGGGTGCGCGAATCTTCCGCGTCGGTGATGTTCACGCCGCCCGTGAAGCCCACGCGGCCATCGCAGACGACGATCTTGCGGTGGGTGCGGTAGTTGGTCACCGGGCGCAGGCGCCGGCCGATGCGGGTCTCATGGAACAGCGCGACATGGATGCCGGCCGCATGCATCGGCGCCATGAACGTGCGGCCGATCCGCTTGGAACCGAGCGCGTCGAGCAGCAGCCGCACCGTGACGCCCTGCTGCGCACGCTCGATCAGCAGGTCGCGCAGTGCGGTGCCGATCTGGTCGGGCTCGAAGATGTAGTACTCGAGGTGGACGTGGTCGCGCGCCTGGCGGATCGCTTCGAAGATCGCGTCGAAGGTGCGCGCGCCCCCCGAGAGCAGCTCGGCCGAGGTCGCGCTCGACACCGGCAGGCCGCAGGCCGCCAGCCCCAGCGCGGCCATCTGCCGCAGGGCGGGCGGCGCCTCTTTTCTCGCGTCGCGCAGCATCGCCACGTCGGCGGGAGCGAGCGCACCGGCCCGGCCGCGCAACCGCTTCAGGCGCTGCTTCTTGAGCCGCTGCGGACCGAGGAAGTAATAGATGAGGAAGCCCGCGAACGGCAGCAGCGCGAGCGACAGGATCCAGCTCATCGTCGACACCGGAGCGCGCTTCTGCATCACGATCCAGACGGAAAGCACTGCGATATAGCCGCTCCATGCAAGGGAGAGGCCGGTCTTCCATTCCTGGCTGAGCTCGGGGAGGATCAAGGCGAAAGGTGATGAGTAAAACGACAAAGGCCGGTAGCAATGCTACCGGCCTTCTGATCGGACGATTCCGCCAAGACGGCGGAAGATGCTCAACCTGTCGCCGCCTCTTCGGCTTCGGGCTTGGCCCGGCCTTCCTTCTTGGCCAGCGGCTGGATGTCGAGCTGCACTTCTTCCTTGTCGTCGAGGTCGACGGTCAGGCGGCCACCCTCCTGCAGGCGTCCGAACAGCAGCTCGTCGGCCAAGGCACGACGGATGGTGTCCTGGATCAGGCGCTGCATCGGGCGGGCCCCCATCAGCGGATCGAAGCCCTTCTTCGCCAGATGCTTGCGCAAGGTGTCGGTGAAGGTGACGTCGACCTTCTTCTCGGCCAGCTGGGTCTCGAGCTGCAGCAGGAACTTGTCCACCACGCGCAGGATGATCTGCTCGTCGAGCGCCTTGAAGCTCACGGTCGCGTCCAGGCGGTTGCGGAACTCCGGCGTGAACAGGCGCTTGATGTCGGCCATCTCGTCGCCCGCCTGGCGCGCGTTGGTGAAGCCGATGGTCGCCTTGTTCATGGTCTCGGCGCCCGCATTGGTGGTCATCACGATGATCACGTTGCGGAAGTCGGCCTTGCGTCCGTTGTTGTCCGTCAGGGTGCCGTGGTCCATGACCTGCAGCAGCACGTTGAAGATGTCCGGGTGCGCCTTCTCGATCTCGTCGAGCAGGAGCACCGCGTGCGGCTTCTTCGTGATGGCCTCGGTCAGGAGACCGCCCTGGTCGAAACCGACGTAGCCCGGAGGCGCGCCGATCAGCCGGCTCACCGCATGGCGCTCCATGTACTCCGACATGTCGAAGCGGATCAGCTCGATGCCCATGATGTAGGCGAGCTGCTTGGCCGCTTCGGTCTTGCCGACGCCCGTGGGGCCGCTGAACAGGAACGAGCCGATCGGCTTGTCTTCCCGGCCCAGGCCCGAACGCGCCATCTTGACGGCCGAAGCCAGCACCTCGAGCGCCTTGTCCTGGCCGAACACCACGCTCTTGAGGTCGCGCTCGATGGTCTGCAGCTTGCCGCGGTCGTCGTTCGAGACGTTGGCCGGGGGAATGCGCGCGATCTTGGCGACGATTTCCTCGACCTCGGTCTTGCTGATGGTCTTCTTGCGCTTGTTCGCGGGCAGGATGCGCTGGGCGGCACCGGCTTCATCGATCACGTCGATCGCCTTGTCGGGCAGATGACGGTCGTTGATGTACTTGGCGCTGAGCTCGGCGGCGGCCTGCAGCGCGGCCACGCCGTACTTCACGCCATGGTGTTCCTCGAAGCGCGACTTCAGGCCCTTGAGAATGTCGACCGTTTCCTGCACGGTCGGCTCGACCACGTCGACCTTCTGGAAGCGACGCGAYAGGGCCGCATCCTTCTCGAAGATGCCGCGGTACTCGGTGAAGGTGGTCGCGCCGATGCACTTGAGCTGGCCGCTCGAGAGCGCCGGCTTGAGCAGGTTGGACGCGTCCAGCGTGCCGCCCGAGGCGGCGCCGGCACCGATCAGCGTGTGGATCTCGTCGATGAACAGGATCGCGTTCGGCTTGTCCTTGAGCGACTTCAGGACGCCCTTGAGCCGCTGTTCGAAGTCACCGCGGTACTTGGTGCCGGCCAGCAGCGCGCCCATGTCGAGCGAGTACACGTTCGATTCGGCCAGGATCTCCGGCACGTCGTTCTGCGTGATGCGCCAGGCCAGGCCCTCGGCGATCGCGGTCTTGCCGACGCCGGCCTCGCCCACTAGCAGCGGGTTGTTCTTGCGCCGGCGGCACAGGATCTGGATCACGCGCTCGACCTCGTACTCGCGGCCGATCAGCGGATCGATCTTGCCTTCCTTGGCGAGCTGGTTCAGGTTCTGCGTGAACTGCTCGAGCGGGGACGACTTCTCGTTCTTCTCGCCGCCACCGTCCTCACCTTCACCCGAGGAGGCGTCGCTGCTGCCCTTKGCGGCTTCCGGCGGATCGCTCTTCTTGATGCCGTGGGCGATGAAGTTCACGACGTCGAGGCGCGTCACGCCCTGCTGGTGCAGGTAGTAGACCGCGTGCGAGTCCTTCTCGCCGAAGATCGCCACCAGCACGTTGGCGCCGGTGACTTCCTTCTTGCCGTTGCCGGTGGACTGCACGTGCATGATGGCGCGCTGGATCACGCGCTGGAAACCCAGCGTCGGCTGGGTGTCGACATCGTCGGTACCCGCCACCTGGGGCGTGTTGTCCTTGATGAAGTTGGTGAGCGACGCCCGCAGGTCGTCGACGTTGGCCGAGCAGGCGCGCAGAACCTCTGCTGCGCTCGGGTTGTCCAGCAAAGCGAGCAGCAGGTGCTCCACCGTGATGAACTCGTGGCGCTGCTGCCTGGCTTCTACAAAAGCCATGTGCAGGCTGACTTCCAGTTCCTGGGCAATCATGTGATTTCCTTTTGCCTTGCTGTAAATAATTTGTCAGATGGGTTGGAGCGCGCCTAAATCAACAGGTTCACTCGACCGGTTCGCTGACGCATTGCAGTGGATGCCCGGCCTGGTGGGCCGCTTCCATCACCTGATTGACCTTGGTGGCCGCCATGTCGCGGGAATACACCCCGCAGACACCCCGGCCATCGAGGTGGATCTTGAGCATGATCTGGGTCGCGGTTTCCCGGTCCTTGTTGAAGAACTCCTGGATCACGACGATCACGAACTCCATCGGCGTGTAGTCGTCGTTGAGCATGACGACCTGGAACATCTGGGGCGGCGCGGTCTTCTGCGGTCGCCGCTCGAGCACGACCGCATCGCCATCGTCCCGCCTCGGCTTCACGGCCGGCGGCGTCTTGGGGGTCGAAGGGATTCTGGTAGCCATGAAATTCATTTTATAGAGCCGCCGCGGGTTGCACTCGCCGTTGTGGCACAACTGGTGGCGGGTTTGTGACATTCAAGTCGAATGCGGTCGGATCTGCGCCTCGGCCTCATGCAAGCAGCATGCCCCGGCGGCAAAACAACCGCTGGCCCAGGGCTTTTCCTGCCCAAGAAAAAGCCCCGGCACCTGTCGGCCCGGGGCTTGGGGGGTCGGGGCGTCCGTCACGGACGCGCCAGCGCCCTTTTTACATGTTGTCGATCATGACCTGGCCAAAGCCCGAGCAGCTGACCTGGGTGGCGCCCTCCATCAGCCGCGCGAAGTCGTAGGTGACCTTCTTGCTGGCGATCGACTTTTCCATCGAGCTGATGATCAGGTCGGCCGCTTCGGTCCAGCCCATATGGCGCAGCATCATTTCGGCCGAGAGGATCTCGGAACCCGGGTTCACGTAGTCCTTGCCGGCGTACTTGGGCGCGGTGCCGTGGGTGGCCTCGAACATCGCGACCGTGTCGCTGAGGTTGGCGCCGGGGGCGATGCCGATGCCGCCGACCTGGGCCGCCAGCGCGTCCGAAACGTAGTCGCCGTTCAGGTTGAGGGTCGCGATCACGCTGTATTCGGCCGGGCGCAGAAGAATCTGTTGCAGGAATGCATCAGCAATCGAATCCTTGACGGTGATTTCCTTGCCCGATTTCGGGCTCTTGAACTTCATCCAGGGCCCGCCGTCGACCAGTTCGGCGCCGAATTCCTTGGCCGCCAGGCCATAGGCCCAGTCGCGGAAACCGCCTTCGGTGAACTTCATGATGTTGCCCTTGTGCACGATCGTGACACTGGGCTTGTCGTTGTCGATCGCGTACTGGATCGCCTTGCGCACCAGGCGCTCGGTGCCTTCGCGCGACACCGGCTTGATGCCGATGCCGGAGGTGTTCGGGAAGCGGATCTTCTTGACGCCGAATTCGTCCTGCAGGATCTTGATGAGCTTCTTCGCCTTGTCGCTCTCGGCCTCGAATTCGATGCCGGCGTAGATGTCTTCCGAGTTCTCGCGGAAGATCACCATGTTGGTCTTGTGCGGCTCCTTGACCGGGCTGGGCACGCCGTCGAAATACTGGATCGGGCGCAGGCAGACGTAGAGGTCGAGTTCCTGACGCAGCGCGACGTTGAGCGAACGGATGCCGCCGCCCACCGGGGTGGTCAGCGGGCCCTTGATCGACACCACGTAGTCACGCACCGCGTGCAGCGTTTCCTCGGGCAGCCAGACATCCGGGCCATAGACCTTGGTCGACTTCTCGCCCGCGTAGACCTCCATCCAGTGGATCTTCTTCTTGCCGGCGTAGGCCTTGGCCACGGCCGCATCGACCACCTTGAGCATCACGGGCGTGATGTCCAGTCCGGTGCCGTCGCCCTCGATGAACGGGATGATCGGCTGATCCGGCACATTGAGCGAATTGTCGGCATTGACCGTGATCTTCTGGCCTGCGGCCGGGACTTTGATGTGCTGATAGCTGGACATGAGGACGAGGACTCCGGATGGGATGAAGACTGGAAGACTTGGAGATTCCAGCCGCCTGATTAGCTTTAGAATTTTAGACGCAACCGGAGGAGCCCGAGGGAACTGTCAACCATGGCCGTGTTGGTTTCGTTGTTGACAGACCTTCTGCTGGCCGGGAGGCGTTTTGAAATCCATTTCCATTGAGGAATCCGTAATGAGCAAAGTTCTCGCAGTCATGATGGCCGGCCTGTTCGCAGCTGGTGCATACGCCCAAGGCACCTCGCAAGAAGCCGCCCCCCAGACTGACACCAAGTCTCAGCAGCGCGCCCAAGAGCGTCGCGCCGACAAGCCGCAAGGTCAAGTGCGTCCCCAAGGTGGCGACACCGCGAACACCGCGGAAGGCAGCGGCGGCCTGACTCAGAACAAGTCGACTGCAGCCGCGCAAAACCGCACCGCCACCCGCGACGATCGCCGCCGCAACAAGGACGGCAGCGTCCGCAAGATGAACCCGCAAGGCGGCACGCCCCAGTAATCGGAATAATCCGAATTCAAATAAGGCGCTCTTCGGAGCGCCTTTTTTTGTCCGGGCGAATAGTCTGCCCAACCTCATTGGGGAAAATCCCACCAAATTCGAGGTAAGCTTTGCTTTCAACGAATCTGCCCGCCTCTGCGGGCATTCTTGTTTGCGCTGCCGTCCCGAAAGTCGACCATGTTCCTGCGTTTTTTCAGTCTTCTCGCGCTATCAGTTTCTTTCACCGCATCTGCGGCGCATGCCCAGGAAGCGCAAAGCCAGCTGCAAAGGGTCCGGATCACCGCCGGGATGTACCAGATCGACGCCCAGGTTGCCCAGACGCCGCGGCAGCGCGAGATCGGGCTCATGTTCCGCAAGGAAATGCCACAGGCCGAAGGCATGGTTTTCGTGTTCGAGCAGCCGGCCACCCAGTGTTTCTGGATGAAGAACACGCTGCTGCCGCTGACCGCGGCCTTCGTCGCCGACGATGGCCGCATCGTGAACCTGGTCGACATGCAGCCGATGAGCGAGGAATCGCACTGCTCGAAGGAACCGGTGCGCTACGTGCTCGAGATGAACCAGGGTTGGTTCGCGAAGAAGAACATCAAGGCTGGCGCCAAGCTCGGCGGCGAGCTGTTCACCCGCCCGCGCTGAGCGATCGTCCGACCCATGAAAAAGCCGACCCTCGGGCCGGCTTTTCGTTGTCGGGGAACCGGGAGTCGGATCAGCCGAAGTTCTTGGCCACGAAGTCCCAGTTCACCAGCTTCGCGAGGAAGGTCTCGACGAACTTGGGGCGCAGGTTGCGGTAGTCGATGTAATAGGCGTGTTCCCAGACGTCCACGGTCAGCAGTGCCTTGTCGGCGGTCGTGAGCGGGGTGCCGGCGGCGCCGGTGTTGACGATGTCGACCGAACCGTCGGCCTTCTTCACCAGCCAGGTCCAGCCCGATCCGAAGTTGCCCACGGCCGACTTCACGAAGGCTTCCTTGAACGCCGCGTAGCTGCCCCACTTGGCGTCGATCGCCTTGGCCAGCGCGCCCGTGGGCTCGCCGCCGCCCGCGGGCTTCATGCAGTTCCAGAAGAAGGTGTGGTTCCAGATCTGGGCTGCGTTGTTGTAGATGCCGCCGCTGGACTTCTTGACGATGTCCTCGAGCGTCATGCTCTCGAACTCGGTGCCCTTCTGCAGGTTGTTCAGGTTCACGACGTAAGCGTTGTGGTGCTTGCCGTAGTGGTACTCCATCGTTTCCTTCGAATACTCGGGCGCCAGCGCGTCCAGTGCGTACGGCAGGGGAGGAAGAACGTGTTCCATGATTTTTTTCTCGCGGGTTGGTTGAGGGAATCGGAGATTCTAGGAAGGATTCGCGGGCAAGGCGTCGGACGTCGCCGCGATGTCCTTGTTGCAGCCGCTATTGCATCACTTTCAGGTCGACCGTGCCGTCGGCGAGCCGGGCCTTGACCTCGTCGCCGGGCGCCAGGCTGGCGGCACTCGTCACCGCATGGCCCTCGGCATCGGTGAGCCAGGCGTAGCCGCGCTGCAGCACCAGCGCGGGATCGAGCAACTGCAGGCGCAGCGCCGCGCGCTCCAGCCGCTCGCGGTGACAGGCGATGGTGGTGCGCAGCCCCAGCGGCGCCCTCGCCTGCAAGGCCTGCCGTGCCTGCGCGAGACGGTCCATCCTGGCG
>NZ_JBFUCI010000092.1:0-17898 GCF_056405335.1 Variovorax sp. P1_H12_2 | reverse complement strand
AGCTGCGTCAGGTCGAATCCGGATGCGCCGAGCACATACAGCAGCAGCGGCGGGTCGGCGGTGGCGAGCAGCGCGGCCGGGTAGCCCGGGTCGCCCAGGGTCAGCAGGCGTCGCGTGACGCCATGGGCTTCGGTGCCCTGCAGCCATTCGAGCGTCCGCTCGAGCAGGGCGGCCAGCCCGACCGGTTCACGCTGCAATGCCTGCGCCTGGGCGCTGCTTGCGACCTGCTGCAGTGCCGCGTGCGACTGGGCGAAGATCCCGGCAGGCAGGCCGAAGGCCGCGAGCAGCGTGCGGGCGCCGACGTTGCCGATGCCCGGCGTCAGCGAGAGGCGCAACCAGCCCGCAAGTTCGTCGCGTTCCACGCCAAGAGGACGCCCGCGTCAGGGGTTGACCAGCAGGTCGCCGATCCGCGGTGTGTCGTTGATCTCGAGCACCAGGGCGTAGGACGCCTTGTCGAACGGACGGAACACCATCAGCAGGCCGATGCGCTCGTTCGGCAGCTTGACCACGTTCTTGCCGGTGTAGTTGGGAGTGCTCGCGCGGTCGATCATGGTCTCGCCGTTCTTGAGGATGGCGAGCACGTGGCCGGATTCGATGCCGTCCCGGGTGCCCTTGTTGATCACCACCACCTGGTTCTGGGCCGCGAACTGCACCGCGTTGCCGTAGACCGACACGATGCGTCCGTTGACGATCTGTTCCGGCGCGCGCGGCGCATAGCTCAGCAGCTGGCGCTGGGGCTCGGGCAGCAGGCGGTCGCCGGCGCGCATCTCCTCGCGCGCCGCCACGATGTCGATGGTCGCCGGGACCACGTTCACGACTTCCTTGCCCTCGTCGAGCTCGGTCCCGATGGTCTGGCTGCGCTTGAGCTGGGCCTTGCCGAGGTAGGCGGCCTCGTAGCCGAGCAGTTCGCCGGTGGCCGGGTCCTGCAGTGGCGTCGCGTTGCGGAACACGCGAAAGGTCTTGATCGGGCCGGCGACCTCGATCAGCGGCGAATTGGCGTCACCCAGCGCGTAGGCGCGGTCGCCGCGGGCCAGCAGCACGCGGTTGTCGTTGCCGGCGACGATGTGGGGCGCGGTCTTGAGCGTGTCCTCGTCGACGATGATCGGCTCGCTCAGGAACGGCTCGATCAGGCTCGGATTGAGCGTCGGCAGCGCCATGCCGGACATCGATTCGAAGCGGGTTCGCGGCGACAGCTTGATCGTGCCGTCGGCCGCGCCGCCGCGGCGGGTGCTGAGGCGGGCGCGGCCGCCGGTCTTGTCCAGATAGAGCACCTGTCCGGGGTAGATGCGGTGCGGGTTCGAGATCTCGCTGAGGTTCATGCCCCAGAGCTCGGGCCAGCGCCACGGGCTGCGCAGGAACAGGCGCGAAATCGCCCACAGCGTGTCGCCCGGCTTCACCGTGTACTGATCGGGCGCGGTCGGGGCGAGTTCGCTGACCGGAATGCCTGCCTGCGCGGTCTCCTGGGCTACCGCGCGCTGCTGGGGCGTCACCGGATAGCTCTGAGCGAAAGCCGTCGCGGCGCCCATGCCCGCCAAGGCGACAGCCGCCACGGTGGCCAAAAGGCTGGGACGCAGGCTTTCGTTGAGTCGGAGTTTGTTCATGGTTTATGGTGTGCACACACTACGCCACGCAGGATGTACGTATCCTCACAATTTGCAACGAATTTTGCGCTGAAGCCCTTGATAGGGCAACGTATTCGGGACGTTCGCCGGCGCGGCGTCGCGGAAATGGCGAAAATAGCGACAACTTTTCCCCGACTTCATGGCTAAAAGAACCATTTTGAGTTACCCGGACCCGCGCCTGCACACGGTCGCCAAGCCGGTGCAAGGTGTCGACGCGCGCATCAAGACGCTGGTCGCGGACATGCTCGAGACGATGTACGACGCCAACGGCATYGGCCTCGCGGCGACCCAGGTCGACGTCCACGAACGGCTGGTGGTGATCGACGTTTCCGAGGATCGCGACAAGCCGCTGGTGCTGATCAATCCCGAGATCGTCTGGGCCAGCGACGACAAGGTGCTCAACGAAGAGGGCTGTCTCTCGGTGCCGGGCATCTACGACGGCGTCGAGCGCTCCACCGCCGTGCGCGTGACCGCGCTCGATGCCGAGGGCGAACCGCAGACGATCGAGGCCGAGGGCCTGCTGGCGGTCTGCATCCAGCACGAACTCGACCACCTGCAGGGCAAGGTGTTCGTCGAATACCTGTCGCCGCTGAAGCGCAATCGCATCAAGAGCAAGCTGCTCAAGCAGCAGCGCGAAGACCAGAAGCACGATCAGCGCGAAGGACGGCGTTGACCGTGGGGCGCCTGTGGCCCGTGGCGGCGGCGCTGGTTCTGGCGCTCTCCGGTTGCGCGCTCGACCCGACCCGGCTGCCGCTGGGAAGCACTCGCGCCGAGACGCTGCACAAGCTCGGCAACCCGACGGCGACCTATCCGGTGCCCGGCGGCGGTGAGCGGCTCCAGTATTCGCGTGCGCCGGCGGGTTTTGCGGTCAACAACGTCGACCTCGACGCCGGCGGCCGTGTGGTCTCGATCCGCCAGGAACTCGAGGACGGCATGTTCGACATCACCGTCAAGCCCGGCGTCTGGCGTGTGGAGGACGTGCTGCGAAGCTACGGCCGGCCGTTCGAGATTTCGCGCGTCACTTCCTTCGACGGCGACATCTGGGCCTGGCGCTATCAGTCGATGAACACGCCGCGCCTGTTCTACATCTACATCGGTCCGGACGGCGTGGTCGACCGCTATCACACCGCCGACGACCTGCGGCGAGTGATGACCGACCGATGAACGGAAGTGAAACACCCCCGATGCGCCTGCGGCGCCTCCCCCTCGAGGGGGCGATACCAGCGGCCCGGCAAAGCCGGTTCCGCGGTATCTCTGGCATCGGACTGCGCCGGTTTCATGCGTTACGGATCACGCGATCGCGTGGCGACAAGCTGATATGAAAGTCGCATTTGCGGGCACGCCCGAATTCGCCCGCGTCGCGCTCGAGGCGATCGCCGCGGCCGGATTCGAGATCGTGCTGGTCCTGACCCAGCCCGACCGTCCGGCCGGCCGGGGCATGAAGCTGCAGGCCTCGCCGGTCAAGCAGTTCGCGGTCGGCCACGGCTGGCCGGTGGTGCAGCCGCGCAGCCTGCGGCTCGACGGCAAGTACCCGGAGGACGCAGCCGCCGCGCGCGAGGCCATCACCGCGGCACAGGCCGACGTGATGGTGGTCGCCGCCTATGGGCTGATCCTGCCCCAGTGGGTGCTGGATGCACCGCGGCTCGGCTGCCTCAACATCCACGCCAGCCTGTTGCCGCGCTGGCGCGGGGCTGCGCCGATCCACCGGGCGATCGAGGCCGGCGATGCGCAGACCGGCGTCACGATCATGCAGATGGACGCCGGCCTCGACACCGGCGCCATGCTGCTTGGCGAATCCATGGCCGTCGGCGACGACACCACGGCGCGCCTGCACGATCGGCTCGCCGCGCTGGGCGGGTGGCTGATCGTCGATGCGCTGAAGCAGGCCGAGGCCGGCGCGCTGCAGGCCGAGCCGCAGCCCGCCGAAGGCGTGACCTACGCGCACAAGGTCGAGAAGGCCGAGGCGCAGATCGACTGGTCGCTGGACGCTGTCGCGATCGTGCGCCGCGTGCGTGCCTTCGACCCGTTTCCGGGCGCCAGCAGTGTGATCGGCGGCGAAGTCATCAAGCTCTGGGCCGCCCAGGCGCGACCGGGCGCCGCCGCGGCCGCGCCGCCGGGCACGGTGCTGGCGGTCTCGCCCTCGGGCATCGAAGTGGCCGCGAAGGATTCCACCGTCGTGCTCACCGAGCTGCAGCGCGCCGGCGGCAAGCGCCTGCCGGCCGCCGATTTCCTGCGCGGTTTCGAGATCCGTCCCGGCCAGGCCTTCGGCTGATGGATCGCCCCCGCGCTCGGCACTGCGCGTCCTCGCTGCCCGCCTGATGTTTCTTTCCCCAGCGATTCGCCGCCAGCCGGAGTTCCGCCAGGGCATGCGCGACATGTCCTCGGTCGCCGTGGGCATCGGAGCCTGGGGCCTGATGACCGGCGTGGCGATGCTCAAGTCGGGCATGAGCGTGTTCGAGTCGGTCGCGATGACGCTGCTGGTGTACGCCGGCAGCTCGCAGCTCGCGGCCATTCCGCTGCTGATCGCCGGCGCACCGGCCTGGGTGATCCTGGCCACGGGCTTCTGCGTCAACCTGCGCTTCGTGGTCTTCAGCCTGCACCTGCGGCCTTACCTGATGCACATGCCGCGCTGGCGCCGCCTGACCCATGGCTACCTCACGGCCGACATGAGCTATGCGCTGTTCACCCGGAAGTATGTGCAGCCGCCGCTCACGCTCGCCGAGCAGCAGGCCCAGGAGGCGTACCTCACGGGCAACTACTTCGTGACCTGGGCGGCCTGGATGGGCATGAGCCTGCTTGGCATCGGCCTGGCCAACATGATTCCGCAGAGCTGGGGCCTCGGCTTCGCCGGCGTGCTGAGCCTGATCGCGATCGTCTGCTCGATGGCGACCACGCGCCTGCGCCTGCTGGCGGTGCTGATCGCTTCGGCGACCGCGGTCGCGGCCTATGCCCTGCCGCTCAAGCTCAACATCGTGGTCGCCATCGGCGTGGCGGTGCTGGCCTGCTTCTGGCTCGAGAAGCAGCTCGGCTTGGACGCCGATGCGGAGGACGACCAATGAGCGTGGTCTTCGGAGGTACCGATCTCTGGACCCTGGCCGTGATCGTCGGCCTTGCCGGCATCACGGTGCTCACGCGCTGCTTCTTCTTCATCCTTGACCGGCCCTGGGGCCTGCCGGAGTGGGCGCACCGCGCGCTGCACTACGCGCCGGCGGCCGCCCTGGCGGCGGTGATCGCGCCGGAGATCGTCATGTCGCAGGGCCACTTGGTCTCGACCTGGCAGGACGCACGCCTCTATGCCGCCGCGGCCGGCGCCGCCTATTTCTTCTGGCGGCGCGGCGTGCTGGGGACGATGCTGGCCGGGATGGCGGTCTACCTGCCCCTGCACCTGGGCCTGGGCTGGTAGAGCACGTCAACGCTCCGGTCAGTCGAGCTGCACGCCGGCGGTCTTGATGATCTTGCCCCAGCGCTCGCTCTCGGCGCGCGACAGCTTGTAGAAATCCTGCGGCGTTCCGGGCAGCGCCTCGAAGCCGAACTCCGAGAACAGCTTGACCACCTTCGGCGCCTGCATCGCCTTGTTGAGCTCGCTGTTGATGCGGTTGACCGCGTCCGGCGGCATGCCCGCCGGACCGATCAGGCCGTGGAAGGCGTAGGCGTTGACGTCCTTGAAGCCCAGCTCGGCGAAGGTCGGCACCTCGGGCAGGGCGCCGGCGCGCTGCGGCAGCGCGATCGCCAGCACGCGCACCTTGCCGGACTTGATGATCGGCAAGCCCGAGGCCAGGTCCAGCATCATGGTCGGGACCTGCCCGCCCATGATGTCCGTCATGGCGGGCGCGGCACCCTTGTAGGGCACGTGCTGGATGCTGATGCCGGCCTTCTGCTTGAAGAGTTCCATTGCCATGTGGTGCGGCGAGCCGTTGCCGGGCGAGGCGTAGCTCACCTTGTCGGGGTGGGCCTTCACGTAGCTCACGAACTCCGCGACCGTCTTGGCCGGGAAGTCGGGATGGACCACCAGCGCGACCGGGAAACGGCCGATGGTGCCGATGTAGGTGAAATCGTTGGCCGGCTTGTACGGCAGCTTGGCGAACATGTGCTCGTTGAACAGCAGCGCGGCGTTCTCCGCCTGCATGATCGTGTAGCCATCGGGCTTGGCCTGCATCAGGACCGACACGCCGATGTTGGTCGAGGCGCCCGGACGGTTGTCGATCACGATCGGCTGGCCCAGCGAGGGCTGCATCGCTTCGGCCAGCGAGCGCGCCAGGTTGTCGGTGCCGCCGCCGGCGACGTAGGGCACGATCCAGCGCACGGGCTGGCTGGGGTAGGCGCTCTGCGCCGATGCATGACTGGCCACCGCGAGCGTGAAGCCGGCGGCGAGCAGTTGCAGGAATCGTTTCATCGGGTGTGTCTCCGGGGTTGAAAAAAGCAGTCTCGAATCAGCCGCGCAGGGTCTGCCAGAGCGCGCGGTCGCGTTCCGCGGTCCAGACCACCGGATGCTCGATGCCGCGCAGTTCGTCATAGGCGCGCGAGACATCGAAAGGCAGCACGTGCTGGAACACCGGCCAGTCGCCGAAGCGCGGCTTCATCGCCGCTTCGGCGCGCTCGAAGCAGGCGCGCAGGCCCTCGCCCGCCTCGAGGCCGGCGCGCACGCTGGCGAGCAGGGTCGACAGGAAGGCCTGGGTCAGCGCGATCGCTTCCGCGCAGGCCGGCGCGCCCTGCAGCACGGCGCCGCGGCCCGGCACCAGGACGCGGGGCTCGAGCGCGGCGACCGCATCGAGCGTGCCCGCCCAGTCCTGGATGTAGGCGTCGCCGGCATACACGCCGCAGCGGTTCTCCACCACGTCGCCCGAGAACAGCACGCCGCAGTCGGGCAGCCAGGCCACCGTGTCGCCGCCCGAATGGCCGCGGCCCAGGCACATCAGGCGCACTTCGCGCTGGCCGAGCCAGAGGCTCATCTCGCGCTCGAAGCTGAGGGTCGGCATGGTGAGGCCGGGGATCTCCTCGACGCCCGCGAACAGGCGCGGAAAGCGCCCGACCTCGGACTCGAAATCGGCCTGCCCGCGCTCGCGCACCCAGTCCAGCGTGCCCTGGCTCGCGACGATGGCCTGCACCTCGTCGAAGGCGCTCGCGCCCATCACGCGCACCGCGTGGTAGTGCGTCAGCACGATGGCCTTGATCGGCTTGTCGGTGACGCTGCGGATGTCGGCCAGGAAATCGCGCGCCATGCGCGGCGTCGGGCGGGTGTCGATCAGCACGACGTGCTCGTCGCCGACGATGAAGCCGCAGTTGGGGTCGAAGTCGCTGATGTAGCCGTACACGCCGGGTGCGAGTTCGCGCAGCTGCGGTTTCTGTTCCCGGGTGTCGGAGGCGGAGGCGAAGGAGACGGGAGCGTTCATGCGGGGCTTCGGGTCGTGGTTTCGGAAGGCGGACCGCTCTCGCGGGCGGCGGCGATGCAGTCGAGCAGCACGGCCTGGTCGCCGCACTGGTTGGCCAGCAGCAGCACGAGGCGGGCGTTGTAGTCGGCGCTCTGTGCCTCGCTCAGGCCCTCGTGGGCAGCGACCCACGCCGCATAGAAGCCGTCGGGATCGGGGATGTGGGGTTCGGTGATCATGGGGTCCTTCGGTTCAGCCATGGGCCAGCGCGGTGTGCACGGCGGCCGCGACCGAGGCCGGGGTGGGGTCGCGCAGCAGCGCCGCGCGGTAGGCGTCCGGGCGCACCAGGCAGAGGCTGCCGGGGGCAGCGATGCCGAGCTGCCGCGCCAGCGTGTCGTCGGGTTGCAGCGTGTCGAGGCCGGTGGCGCCGCCGACGGCGACCAGCCGCAGCGGCAGCGATGCCGCGACGTCGGCCAGGGCTTCGGCTTGGGCACGGGTCGGTGCGAACCACAGGCCCAGGCACTGCGTGCCCTCGGCGAGCAACTGCATCAGCGTGGTCGGCCTGCCGTCGGCGTGCCGCAGCGGCAGGTTCTGCACGCTGCGTGCGCCGTCGGGCAGGTGCGGCGCCGCGGGGTAGTCGTTGGCGACCGACATGCGGCCGGTGTTGACGAGGCCGCGGGCGAAGGCATGGCGCGACGCCAGCGCCACGACAGCGCGCCGCAGCGTGTGCTCGGCCGGCGTGCGGGGCGCGAGGAAGCGGGCCGACCGGCTGGTGACGCGCAGGTTCTCCGTGGCGGCCGGGCGGCGCTCCGCATCGTAGCTGTCGAGGAGCCCGTCGCCGGCCTGGCCCTGCGCCACCAGCGCCAGCTTCCAGCCGAGGTTGGCCGCATCCTGGATGCCGCTGTTGCCGCCGCGGGCGCCGAAGGGGCTCACGACATGGGCCGAATCGCCGATGAACAGGATGCGGCCGTGCCGGAAGCTGTCGAGCAGGTGGTCGCGGTAGCCGTACGGCCCGATCCAGACGAATTCGAACTCGACGCCGGGGCCGAGCTGCTCGCGCAGCCGCGCGCCGGCGACCTCGGGCCTGCTGATGTGGGCCGTGTCGCAATCCTCGGGCATCTGGTAGTCGATGCGCCAGACGCCATCGCCCATCAGGTGCTGCCAGACCGCGCGGCCCTCGTTGAAGGGCGCATCGACCCAGGTCCAGCGCYCCGTCGGCAGCGGTTTCTTGAAGCGCACGTCGCTGATGCACCAGCGGTCGGTACTGCGCGACGGGTGGGCGTCGATGCCGAGCTGGGTGCGGATCGGGCTGTTGGCCCCCGTGGCGTCGATCAGGTGGTCGGCTTCGATCGTGTAGCTGCCGGCCGGGGTTTCCACCGCCACGCGAACGCTGCCATCGAGCGGCGTGACGTGCGTCACGCGGTTCTTCCAGCGCAGGTCGGTGAGGCCCAGTTCGAGGATGCGGTCGACCAGGAACCACTCGACGTAGAACTGCTGCAGGTTGATGAAGGGCGGCTGCACCGAGACGCTGTCGGTCTTCAGGTTGAAGTTGTAGACCTCCTGTTCGTCGGAGAAGGTGCGGCCGAAGGACCAGGTGATGCCCTTGTCCGCGATGCGCTCGTAGATGCCGAGCCGCTCGAAGATCTCCAGGCTCTTCTGCGCGTAGCAGATGCCGCGCGACGAGGCGCCGCGCACGCCGACCGTGTCGTCCTCGTCGAGCAGCACCGCGCGCACGCCGCGGCGGGCGAGGTCGCACGCCAGGGTCAGGCCCGCGGGACCGGCGCCGACGATGACGATCGGATGGCGCACGACCGCGTCGCTGCCGAGCTCGGGCGGTGGCACGAAGGGCCAGCTGGGCAGTTCGTACGCGGGTGCGAAGCTGTAGCTTTCCATCGGGGTGTTCGGGGTGTTCGGGGCGTTCACAGCGCGTGCGCCCAGTCGGCGATCGCGTCGGCCGCACGCGGCACCAGCGCCGGCTGGCCCGCGAGGTAGTGGTTGCCGCCGACGATGTCGAAGTTGCGGATGCGCGCACCGCCCGCTGTCATCCAGGCCTCGCGGGTGCTCGGGAAGGTGGACTGGTCGCCGGTGTAGGTGAGCAGCAGCTTGGGCACCGTGGTGCGCGCGAGATTCGACGGGCCATCGGCCTGGGAGCGCGAGGACCATTGCGACAGGAAGGCGGTCAGCGAGGTGGTCCGGCCCATCGCGTTGGCCGAGTAGTTCACCTGCCGCGCATCGCCCCACACGCTGCCGGGTGCGCGGTCGTTGGCGTCGATCGAGAGGTCCACGCAGCGCGGATCCGCATGCGTGCGGTAGACCACGAAGGCCTGGTCGCGCGGCGCGCCGGGCGTGCTGCGCAGCACGCGCAGCCGTTCCAGCGCCCAGCCCTCGATGCGGTCGAGCCGCGCCTTTTGCGCCGCGCTGAAGCGGGCGAGGAACTCGGCGCTGTACGGCAGCGCATGGCGCGGGTCGTACATGTCGAGCGCCGGGTCCACCGACAGCGGGTCGGGTTCGTCGATGACCGAGGGGTCGATCCAGTCCCGCATCAGCTTCGAGCGGCCCTGGTGCGCGGCGCACAGCGCGATGCCGTCCACCGGCGGCAGGTCGTCCGGATGCAGGTGGGTCGGATCGCCATCGGCGAAGTGGTGCGCCGTGAGCTGCTCGGCCTGTGCCTGGTAGAAGCTGGCCAGCGCGGCGCCGCCCGAGTTGCCGATCAGAACGACCTTCTCGTAGCCGGCTGCGCGCAGGAACTGCACGCCGGCGCCCAGGTCCTGGATCGCGCGCTCCATCAGCAGCACCGTGTCGTTGCCCATGTAGCGCGAGTTCAGGCCCATGCAGCAGATGCCGCGCTCGGCCAGCGGGCCGATCAGGTAGTGGCCCATGAAGTTGCTGGTCGGATGCATCACGATGGCCGCGAGCTTCTTCGGCCCGGCCGGTGCCCGGTACGCGCCGTAGATGCGCGGGCGCAGCATCTGCAGGCCCGACTGGCTCTCGAGCGAGGCGCCCGGCTTGACGTCGATGACCGCAAGTTGCAGCTCAGCCATGGGCCGCCTTTCCCGCGGCCGCGGCGGCGAGCAACCCGGCCTTGCGCAGCGTCCAGGCGTCGAGTTCGGCCCGGGCGTTGAGCGCATGCGCATCCATCTCGGCCTGCGGCACCGTCGGCGTGGTGAGCTCCACGCGGATGCCGTTCGGGTCGAAGAAGTAGATCGATTCGATGATGTGGTGGTCGGTCAGGCCCAGCACCTCGACGCCGGCCGCTTCGAGCCGGGCCTTGGCCGCCCGCAGCTCGGCCACGGAGTCGACGCGCAGCGCGATGTGGTTGACCCAGGCCGGCGTATTGGGCGAAGGCAGCGCCGCCACGTTGTCGCCGAGGTCGAAGAAGGCGATGTACGAGCCGTCGCGCATCTGGAAGAAGATGTGGACGTAGGGGCAGTACTCGCCGGTGCTCGGCACGTGGTCGCTCTTGATCACGTGCGCCAGCGGCAGGCCCAGCAGGTCTTCGTAGAAGCGGCGCGTTTCCTCGCTGTCGCGGCAGCGCCAGGCGAAGTGGTGCAGGCCGCGAACGGGCGGGGGCGGCGGGAGGGCCATGGTCTGTCTCTCTAGTCAGTTGAGGACAGAGCAAAAACTGCTGCGCAGTTTCTTGGTCTGTCCCGCAAGGTCTCAGCAGGTCGAGGACAGAGCAAAAACTGCTGCGCAGTTTCTTGGTCTGTCCCGCAAGGTCTCAAAAGGCTCGGAGCGGATTGGGCCGCCGATCTTCTTATGATTCAATCGAAATAAATTCATTGATTGATGAACTGAGGCCATGAATCTGACGCTGCGCCAGTTGCGCGCCTTCGCTGCCGTGGCCGAGACCGGCAGCTTCACCGCGGCTGCCGCGACCCTGCACCTGACCCAGTCGGCGCTGAGCGTGCTGGTGCGCGAGCTCGAGCGCGAGATGGGCGTGCAGCTGTTCGACCGGCACACGCGGCGGGTTCTGCTGTCCGAGGCCGGGCGCGAGTTCCAGCCCTCGGTGCAGCGGCTGCTGGCCGACCTGGCGGGCGCGGTGGCCGGCGTGACCGACCTGCGTGACAAGAAGAAGGGCGTGCTGCGGCTCGCGGCGCCGCAGCTGATGGCCTGTACGCTGATGCCGCGCGTCATCGCGGCCTACCGCGCGCGGCACCCGGACATCGACGTGCGGCTGACCGACACGCTGCCCGAGCACCTGCTGGACGGGCTGCTGTCGGGCGAGGTGGAACTCGCGGTCGGGCAGGACGTGGCCGTGGACGCCGCGATCGAGCGCCGCACGCTGTTCCGCGACCGCCACTGGCTGATCTGCCCGCCCGGCCACGCCTTCGCGCGCCGCCGCAAGGTGCGCTGGGCCGAACTCGGGCCCTACACCTTCATCGCGCCGACGCGCGACTTCCGCCAGCGCGTGCTGCCCGAGCTCGACGCCGCAGGCCGCGAACTGATGCTGCGCGCCACCACCCAGGAGGTGTCCTACATGACGACCGCGCTCGGCATGGTGGCCTCGGGGCTGGGGCTCACGGTGTGCCCGACCTATTCGGCGTCGCTGGTGCGCGCCCACGGGCTGCAGATGGTGCGGCTGGAGCAGCCGGATTTCCACCGCGAGGTCTGCGTCTACGGGGCGTCGAAGCGCTCGCTCTCGCCCGCGGCGGCGAGCTTCGTGCAGCTGCTCGAGCAGTTCGTGCGCGAGCCGGGCCTCGCCGGCTGACACCTGAAACCTACAATGGGCGCTGCCCTCGAGGCTCTCCTCATTCGCTTTCAAATCGTCTATCCATGAACGTCCTTCGATTCACCGACCTCTGTGCGCAAGGCAAAGTCGCCGGCCAGCGCGTCTTCATCCGAGCCGACCTCAACGTGCCGCAGGACGACAGCGGCCGCATCACCGAGGACACGCGCATCCGCGCCTCGGTGCCCTGCATCCGGCAGGCGCTCGACGCCGGCGCGGCGGTGATGGTCACCTCGCACCTCGGCCGGCCGACCGAAGGCCAGTTCAAGCCCGCCGATTCGCTGGCGCCGGTCGCGGCCCGCCTCGGCGAGCTGCTGGGCCGCGAGGTGCCGCTGGTGTCCGACTGGGTCGACGGCGTCCAGGTGGCGCCGGGCCAGGTCGTGCTGCTCGAGAACTGCCGCCTCAACAAGGGCGAGAAGAAGAACGACGAGACGCTGGCGCGCAAGCTGGCCGCGCTGACCGACATCTACGTCAACGACGCCTTCGGCACCGCGCACCGCGCCGAGGCCACCACCTACGGCATCGCGCAATACGCCAAGGTGGCCTGCGCCGGGCCCCTGCTGGCGGCCGAGATCGACGCCATCACCAAGGCGCTGGCGCAACCGTCGCGCCCGCTGGTGGCGATCGTCGCGGGTTCCAAGGTCAGCACCAAGCTCACCATCCTCGAGAGCCTGGCGGCCAAGGTCGACCAGCTGATCGTGGGCGGCGGCATCGCCAACACCTTCATGCTGGCCGCAGGGCTGTCGATCGGCAAGTCGCTGGCCGAGCCCGACCTGCTCGACCAGGCCAAGGCGGTGATCGAGGCCATGCGCGCGCGTGGCGCCGCGGTGCCGATCCCGGTCGACGTGGTCACGGCCAAGACCTTCGCGGCCGATGCCGCGGCGACCGTGAAGGACGCCAGCGAGGTCGCCGACGACGACCTGATCCTGGACATCGGCCCGAAGACCGCCGCACTGCTTGCGGCGCAGCTGCGCGAGGCCGGCACCATCGTCTGGAACGGCCCGGTGGGCGTGTTCGAGTTCGATGCCTTCGCCAACGGCACCAAGACCATCGCCCACGCCATCGCCGAGAGCCCTGCCTTCTCGATCGCCGGCGGCGGCGACACGCTGGCCGCGATCGCCAAGTACGGCATCGAGGACAAGGTCGGCTACATCTCCACCGGCGGCGGTGCCTTCCTGGAAGTGCTGGAAGGCAAGACCCTGCCGGCCTTCGAGATCCTGGCGAAGCGGGCTGGATAGGCTCGCCCCCAGGTTGGGCTCACTTCGTGTAGCCCGCCCACCCCCGACCGGGGGCAACACCAGCGGCCCGGCAAAGCCGGTTCCGCGGTGTTCCTGGAAGGAGCGGTTCAATAGTTCTGGCTGTTGACGAGCAAAGTGTATACAGTGTCGAATACAAACCGGAGACCTGAATGAGCACGCCCCGCCTGCCCCGCCACGCCACCAAGATCGTCGCCACCCTCGGGCCCGCATCCAACACGCTCGAGCTGCTCGAGCAGATGATCCTCTACAAGGTCAGCGTGGTGCGGCTCAACTTCAGCCATGGCACGGCACAGGACCACATCAACCGCGCCGCGATGGTGCGCGAGGCAGCGCGCCGCAGCGGCCGCGAGGTGGCGATCATGGCCGACCTGCAGGGCCCGAAGATCCGGGTCGGCAAGTTCGCCGAGGGCAAGATCTGGCTGGAGCCCGGCGCCAAGTTCGTTCTTGACGCCTCGCGCACCGAGCCCGGCGACGTCGACGCCGTCGGCCTCGACTACAAGGACCTGCCGCGCGACGTCAAGCCCGGCGACAGCCTGCTGCTGAACGACGGCCTGATCGTGCTGACGGTCGATGCGGTCAAGGGCGACGCAGTCCACACCACGGTGCGCCTGGGCGGCGAGCTGTCCAACAACAAGGGCATCAACAAGCAGGGCGGCGGGCTGACCGCGCCGGCGCTGACCGCCAAGGACATGGAGGACATCAAGACCGCGATGAGCTTCCAGGCCGACTATGTGGCGGTGAGCTTCCCGAAGAACGCCACCGACATGGAAATGGCGCGCCAGCTGTGCAACGTGGCGGCGGCCGAGTTCGGCCACAAGCCCGGGATGATCGCCAAGATCGAGCGTGCCGAGGCGATCCCCAGGCTGGAAGAGATCCTGCGCGCCAGCGACGGCATCATGGTGGCGCGCGGCGACCTCGCGGTGGAGGTCGGCAACGCCGCCGTGCCGGCGCTGCAGAAGAAGATGATCCGCATGGCGCGCGAGATGGACCGGGTGGTCATCACCGCCACCCAGATGATGGAGTCGATGATCACCAACCCGGTGCCCACGCGCGCCGAGGTCAGCGACGTCGCCAACGCGGTGCTCGACGGCACCGACGCCGTGATGCTCTCGGCCGAGACCGCCTCGGGCCGCTACCCGCTCGAGACCGTGCAGGAGATGAGCCGGATCTGCGAGGCCGCCGAGGCCGCCGAGGATCTACAGCTCGACGCCGATTTCAGCGGCAAGAACTACACCCGCATCGACCAGTCGATCGCGATGGGCGCGCTCTTCACTGCACACCATCTCGGTGCCAAGGCGATCGTCGCGCTGACCGAGTCGGGTTCCACGCCGCTGTGGATGAGCCGGCATCGCGCCCACATCCCGATGTATGCGCTGACTTCTCGGCTGTCGACGCAGCGCAAGATGGCGCTCTACCGCAACGTGCGGCCGCTCTTGATGGATTCGGAGAGCGACCGCGACACCGCGCTCGAGCAGGCCGAGGCCCACCTCAAGAAGCGCGGCATCGTGCAGACCGGGGACGTCTACGCGATCACCTGCGGCGAGCCGATGGGGGCGCCGGGCGGCACCAACATGCTCAAGATCTGCAGAGTGCGTTAAAGCTCGCCCCCAGGTTGCCCGGCACTTCGTGTCCGGGCGCCCACCCCCTACCGGGGGCAACACCAGCGGCCCGGCAAAGCCGGTTCCGCGGTGTTTCACCGACGGGCCTGGCTGCGCCGGCCGGGGGCCGACCTGGGGCGAGCAACACCCTCGGTAGAATCAGGCGAGTTCTTTCGTCTTCATCCCTAGATCCCCGCGAGGTATTTCCAATGGCACTCGTCTCGATGCGCGAACTGCTCGACCACGCCGCCGCCAACGGCTACGGCATTCCGGCATTCAACGTCAACAACCTCGAACAGGTGCAAGCCGTGATGGAGGCCGCCAAGGAAGTCGGCGCGCCGGTCATCCTGCAAGCCAGCGCCGGCGCGCGCAAGTACGCGGGCGAAGCCTTCATCAAGCACCTGATCCAGGCCGCCATCGAGGCCTATCCCACCGTGCCCCTGGTGATGCACCAGGACCACGGCCAGAGCCCGGACGTCTGCCGGGGCGCGATCGACCTCGGCTTCAGCTCGGTGATGATGGACGGCTCGCTCGAGGCCGACGGCAAGACCATCGCCAGCTACGACTACAACGTCGAGGTCACCCGCAAGGTGGCCGACATGGCGCACAAGGTCGGCGTCACCGTGGAAGGCGAGCTCGGCTGCCTCGGCTCGCTCGAGACCATGAAGGGCGACAAGGAAGACGGCCACGGCACCGACGACACCATGACCCGCGAGCAACTGCTGACCGACCCGGAGCAGGCCGCCGACTTCGTCAAGCGCACCCAGATCGACGCCCTGGCGATCGCCATCGGCACCAGCCACGGCGCCTACAAGTTCACCCGCGAACCCACGGGCGACATCCTGGCGATCGACCGCATCAAGGAAATCCACCGCCGCATCCCGAACACCCACCTGGTGATGCACGGCTCCTCGAGCGTGCCGCAGGAGCTGCTGGCCATCATCCGCCAGTACGGCGGCAACATGAAGGAAACCTACGGCGTGCCGGTCAAGGAAATCCAGGAAGCCATCAAGCACGGCGTGCGCAAGATCAACATCGACACCGACATCCGGCTGGCGATGACCGGCGCGGTGCGCAAGTTCCTGGTCGAGAACCCCGAGAAGTTCGACGCCCGCGAATGGCTCAAGCCGGCGCGCGAAGCCGCCCGCCTGATCTGCAAGCAGCGCTACCTCGAGTTCGGCTGCGAAGGCCAGGCCCCGAAGATCAAGGGCGACACCCTGCAGGTGGTCGCCGCCAAGTACGCCAAGGGCGAACTGGCGCAAGAAGTCATTTAGGCTCACCCCCAGGTCGCGCGCACTTCGTGTCGCGCTCCCACCCCCTCTCCGGGGGCAACCCCAGCGGCCCGGCCAAGCCGGTTTCCGCGGGGTTTCCCGAACGGGCCTCGCTGCGCTGGCCGGTTTGTTTCGCGCGGCCCGCGCCGCGCGCACAATCTCCGAAGTTCTCCGCACCGCCCCACTTCCCATTCGCCATGACCACCGTCCATACCTCCTCCATCAAGAGCCTTCCGCTGCTCGCGCGCGGCAAGGTGCGCGACAACTATGCGGTCGGCAACGACCGCATCCTGATGGTCGCGAGCGATCGCCTTTCCGCCTTCGACGTGATCATGGGAGAGCCGATTCCGGGCAAGGGCGTGATCCTGACGCAGATGGCGCTGTGGTGGTTCGAGCGGCTCGGCCACCTGTGCCCCAACCATCTGACCGGCGACGCGCCCGAAAGCGTGGTGACGCCGGACGAGGTGCCCCAGGTCCAGGGCCGCTCGATGCTGGTCAAGCGCCTGACGCCGATTCCGGTCGAGGCGGTGGTCCGCGGCTACCTGGCGGGCAGCGGCTGGAAGGAATACCAGGAGAATCGGGCCGTCTGCGGCGTTCCGCTGCCCGAGGGGCTGACCAACGCCAGCAAGCTGCCGCTGCCGATCTTCACGCCCGCGGCCAAGGCGGCGGCCGGGGCGCACGACGAGAACATCAGCTACGACAAGGTGGTCGAGGTGGTCGGCCCGACGCTGGCGCAGCAGATCCGCGAGACCAGCATCGCGATCTACGAGACGGCGGCGGCGATCGCGCTGACCAAGGGCATGATCATTGCCGACACCAAGTTCGAGTTCGGTCTCGACGAGGCCGGCACGCTGGTGCTGATGGACGAGGTGCTGACCCCCGACAGCTCGCGCTACTGGCCGGTCGAAGGCTACGAGGCGGCGCTGGCCAGCGGCGCCAATCCGCCGAGCTACGACAAGCAGTTCGTGCGCGACTGGCTCGAGGCCACCAAGATCAACGGCAAGCGTTGGGACAAGACGCCGCCGGCGCCGCGCCTGCCGGCCGAGGTGATCGAGAAGACCGCGGCGAAATACCGCGAAGCCCTGCAACGGCTGACCGGCTGACCCCCCGGCGCTGGAATGTAAATAGATCACAAAAGCGGCGGCAATAGTCACCGCACGACAGGGCCTCCATCTTCCAAACTGCTCTCATCCCCCCAGATGAGGAGAGCAGCATGGAAACGGCAGTTGATTTTCGGATTCATTTCCTCCAGGAACCGAGTCGCACCGTCACGGCCACCCCGCCGGACGCGCTGCAGGCCGGCATGCTGGCGCGCGTGCTCGACGAGATCGACCATGGCCTGCTGCTGGTGGACCTGACCGGTCGCATCCTGCATGCCAACTATCCGGCCCGGCGCGAACTGTCGGCGGCGCGCGCGCTGCACAGTGCCGAGGGCATGCTGTGCGCCGCCAGCCCCGCCTCGCAGGCGAAGATCCGCCAGGCCCTCAAGGACGCCGAGCGCGACTGCCGCGGCATCGTCGAGCTCGACCATGGGGCCGACGGGCTCTCGCTGGCGTTCGTCCCGCTGGCCGCGGTGCACGGCAGCGGCACCGTCGATACGGTGCTGGTCATCTGCAGCCGCCAGCCCGGCTGCGAAATGCTCACGATGCAGATGTTCGCCCGGGCCAAGCACCTGACGCGGGCCGAGCAGAACGTGCTGACCCGGCTCTGCGACGGTCATCGCGCGGAGGAAATCGCCTGCCTCGAAGGCATCTGCATGTCCACCGTGCGCACCCACATCAAGAACGTGCGCCAGAAGACCGGCAGCAACAGCATCCGCGAGGTGGTCCACCGTGTGTCGCGGATGCCGCAGATCGTGTCCGCGCTGCGGCTTATCGACTGACGGCTGCGCAACAGGCCGCGCGCGGACTGCGCGCGACCTTATATTCCACGGATGTTCGCCGCATCCGGTCTCGACCCCGTCGCGCTCCCGCCCGCGCTGCAGGAACTCGCCCTGCGCGGGGTGCAGCGCCGCTACCGCACGCGTTCGCTGCTGATCGAGGAGGGCGAGGAAGGC
>NZ_JBFUCI010000091.1:0-18052 GCF_056405335.1 Variovorax sp. P1_H12_2 | reverse complement strand
GAGCGGACCGGGCGCGGCGAAACGCCACGCCGGTTCAGGCGCGCCGACTTACGGCTGCGGCGCCATCGCCGTCAGCACCGCCAGGCTCATCGCCACCACACTGGTCTTGATCGAGGGCTCGGGCACCGGCGCGAAGGAGGGCGAGTGGTTGTAGGGGACCGGCTTGCCACCGGGCTTGCGCGAGGCCGCCAGGTCATCCGGCGAGGCGGCGCCGACAGAGAACATCATGCCCGGAACGCCGGCGTTGAGGAACTCCGAGAAGTCCTCGCTGCCGCCGAACGGCGGTACCTCCACCACGTTGGCGTTGCCCAGCGCCGCCTTCAGCGCGGCCGCGGTGCGGGTAGATACGGCGGGATCGTTGATGACGGCCTTGCCGCCGGACACCAGTTCCACGACCGGCTCGGGCGCGTCGCCCATCATGGCGGCGGCGTTCGCCGTGCGGCGGATGCCGGCCAGCAGCTTCTCGCGCACCTCGGGCTTGTAGGAGCGGATGGTGCCGCGCAGCACCACCGTGTCGGGAATGATGTTGCCCACGGTGCCGCCCTGGATGGCGCCGACGGTGACCACGCCGAACTCGGCCGGGTCCTTCTCGCGGCTGATCACCGTCTGCACGTCGGTGACGAAGCGCGCGGCGATGGCGATCGGATCGATCGTCTTGTCCGGCGCCGAGCCATGGCCGCCGCGACCCTTGAAAGTGATCTCGAGCGAATCGGAGTTGGAGCTGCCCGGGCCGATCATGTAGCCGATGGTGCCGTAGGGCAGGGGCGAGACGTGCAGCGCCAAGGCGTAGTCGGGCTTGGGAAAGCGCTTGAACAGGCCGTCGTCGATCATCGCCTTGGCACCCGACACCGTCTCCTCGGCCGGTTGGGCGACGAACATCAAGGTGCCCTTCCACTGGTCCTTCATCGCCAGCAGGGTGCGCGCGGTGCCGACCCAGCTCGCCATGTGCACGTCGTGGCCGCAGCTGTGGGCGACGAAGGTCTCGCGGCCGTTGAACTGGGTCTTGGCCTTGCTCGCGTAGGGCAGGCCGGTCTTCTCTTCCATCGGCAGGGCGTCGAGTTCGGTGCGCACCAGCACGGTCGGGCCGGCGCCGTTCCTGTAGATGGCGACGACGCCGGTGCCGCCGACCTTCTCCGTCACCTCGAAGCCGAGCTTGCGCATCTCCTCGGCCAGCTTGGCGGCGGTGYGCACTTCCTGGAACGCGAGTTCAGGGTGGGCGTGGATGTCCTTGTAGAGCACCTCGAGCGAGGGGTACATGCCGGACACGATGGGCGCCACCTGCTTGTGCAGGGAAGAACCGGTCTGGGCCACGGCCCCGGCGGTGACGCAGAGCACCGCGCTGGCGACGGCGCAGCGACGGAAAATGGCATTCAATAGCATTCTGTAGTCTCCATGTGTTCCGATCGAAGTGGCTGGCTCAGAGCGACCGCGCGATCACTTCCTTCATGATCTCGCTCGTGCCGCCATAGATTCGCTGCACGCGGGCGTCGGTGTAGAGGCGGCTGACCAGGTACTCGTCCATGTAGCCGTAACCCCCGAAAAGTTGCACGCACTCGTCCACCACCTGGCCCTGGGCTTCCGAGGCCCATAGCTTGGCCATCGAGGCGGTGGCGGTGTCCAGGTCGCCGGTGAGCAGGCGCTGGACGCACTGGTCGACGAAGGCCCGGCCGACCATGATCCGGGTGGCGATCTCGGCCAGCTTGAAGCGCGTGTTCTGTTGCTCCACCAGCAGCTTGCCGAAGGCCTGCCGCTCTCGCACGTAGTCCAGTGTGGCCTGGTAGGCGCCCTCCATGGCAGCCAGCGCGATGACGCCGATCGCCAGGCGCTCGTAGGGAAGGTCACCCATCAATTGGTAGAAGCCTCGGCCCTGAATTCCGCCGAGCAGGTTCTGCCCGGGCACCTCGACGCCGTCGAAGAACAGCTCCGAAGTGTCTTGCGCCTGCATGCCCATCTTGTGCAGGACGCGCCCGACGCGGTAGCCCGCCGCGCCTTCCGTTTCCACGATCAGGATCGACATGCCGCTGGCGCGCTGCGACGGGTCGGTCTTGCAGACCACCAGCACCAGCCCGGCCAGCAGGCCGTTGCTGATGAAGGTCTTGCTGCCATCGATGCGCCATCCGGCGGCTGTCGGCGTGGCCCGTGTCCGGATGCCCTGCAGATCCGAGCCGGCGCCCGGCTCGGTCATGGCGATCKCGCCCACCAACTCGCCTCGCGCCATGCGCGGCAGATAGCGCCGCTTCTGGTCGTCTGTGCCGTGGTTGAGGAGGTAGTGAGCGACGATGCTGTGCACCGAAATGTTCATGCCGCTGAGCGCTCGGCGTGCCAGTTCCTCATAGACGACCGCCTCATGGCGGAAATCGCCACCCCCGCCACCCCATTCCTCCGGGATGTCGGTACACAGCAGGCCGAGCTCGCCGGCCTTGCGCCAGACCGCAAGCCCGACGTTGCCGTCGCGCCTGGCCTGGGCGTCGCCCGGCGCGAGTTCGGCATGGATGAAGCGTACGACCGTGTCGCGGTACTGTTCCAGGTCCGAGTCGGACCAACTGCGCTGGAGATTGATGGGCATGATCAGGCGCCTGCACAGGCGGCGGGTCGGCGCGCACCCCAGTCGTCCAGCGCCACGGCCAGGTCAGCGCTGCTGCCGGCGCGCGGCGCTTCCGCGGGCGTACGCGAGAAGCGCGGCGCCGGGGCCGGCTGCACGACGTCGCCTAGCGTGACGAAGGTGCCGCGCGCACGGTTGTGCGGATGGGCCGGCGCCTCGTCCCAGTCAAGCACCGGCGCAAAGCAGGCATCGCTGCCTTCCAGCACCGAGCACCACTCGTCGCGGGTGCGCGTGCGAAAGACATCGGCCAGGCGCAGCTTCATCAGCGGCCATTGCGAGCGGTCCATTTGCTGCGCGGCGAAGGACTCGTCCAGCCCGCACAGGTCGCACAAGCGGCGGAAGAATTGCGGCTCGATGGCGCCGATGGAGACGAACTTGCCGTCGGCGCATGCGTAGGTGTCGTAGAAGTGCGCCCCGCCGTCCAGCAGGTTGCCACCGCGCTCGCCAGACCATTGCCCGGCCGCCTTCAGGCCATAGAACAACGAGGACAGCAGCGCGGCGCCGTCCGTCATTGCCGCGTCGACGACCTGGCCGCGGCCCGAGTTGCGCGCTTCATTCAGGGCGGCCAGCAGGCCCACCGCCAGAAGCATGGCGCCCCCGCCGTAGTCGCCGATGTAGTTGAGTGGCGGGGGCGGCGCCTCGCCTGGGCGGCCGATGGCATGCAGCGCGCCACTCAGGGCGATGTAGTTGATGTCGTGGCCGGCGGCGGCGGACAAGGGGCCGGTCTGGCCCCATCCGGTGATGCGGCCGTAGACCAGGCGCGGGTTGAGGGCGTGGCACTCGGCAGGGCCCAAGCCCAGGCGCTCCATCACTCCCGGTCGAAAACCTTCGACCAGAAAGTCGGCCTGGGCAATCAATGCGAGCGCATCTTCGCGGGCCTCCGGCTGGTGCAGGTCGAGCGTCAGGCGGCGTTTGCCGCGTCCGGTCACTTCGCCCGGGCCTCCCGGGCCTCCCGGGCGGTCGATGGAAATGACGTCGGCACCGAGATCGGCGAAGAGCATGGCGCAAAAAGGCCCCGGCCCCAACCCGGCCATCTCGACCATTCGCAATCCTGTAAGCGGTCCAGCCATCCATCCCTCAACATGTCAGTCGTTGTTGCCTGGCACGCGCGGCAGCGCACCAAGGTCGGCGTGAAGCTCACGTCGCAGGTACGGATGCTCGCCGCGCGCTCCGGCGGGCGCCATCGTCGGATTCGACGGATTTGGTCGGTCGGTTCGCAGTGATCGAATACGTCGCAACGGACGATGGGTTGTCGACAGGCGCGGTCCTACACTGAATGCAGCCGGGTCAACCCTTGGCGGTGTCCTGGCGCTACTCGGCCTTCTTCACTGCCATTGGCTCACGATTGACTTTGGAGAAGGAGACACTGAATGAGAAAACGCACGTTCGTCAAACTGTTGGGCGCATCGGTTTTGCCAACCATGACGTCGCTGGCGCGTAGCCAGGAGCGCTGGCCCGTGCGCCCGATCAAGATCATCGTTCCCGTGACGCCCGGCGGCACGGCCGACGTCATGGCGCGTGAGTTCGGCCGACGGCTTGGTGAACGTGTCGGGCAACCTGTCGTGGTGGAAAACCGTCCCGGCGCGAATGGCATTCCGGCCACGGTGACCGTAGCGCGCGCGCCAGCGGATGGCTACACGCTGATGCTGACCTTTACCCAGCACGTCCAGAATCCGGTGCAGTTCAAGGATGTCGGATATGACCCGATCGCCGATTTCACGCCGTTGTGCCGCATTGGCGCGGCGGCGACGGTGCTGGTCGCCCGCGCCGACCTGGGGGCCAACTCCGCCACGGAACTGGTGCGGTTCGCGCCCGGCAAAGGGCTGACTTTCGGCACGACGGGGCTCGGTCCCCAGGTGATCCTCGAGGTGTTCAACAAGTCGTCCAGGCTGGGCATGCTCAACGTGCCCTACAAGGGCGAAGCGCCGGCGCTGACCGACCTGGTGGGTGGCCAGATCGACTTGGCGCTGCTGACGGTAGCCACCGCGCGCGCGCACATTCAAAGTGGAAAGCTCAAGGGCTTGGCAGTCATCGCGCCCGGGCGCGCACCCTCGCTGCCCAGCGTGCCCACGTTCTTGGAACAGGGTTTCAAGGAGGTCAACTGGACGGGTGGATGGTATGCCTTCATGGCACCCGCCAAATTGCCGCCTGACATTGCCGCCAGGCTGGTCAAGGAGCTTCACGCCATTGGCGAGGATCCCGCCATGCGCAAGACGCTGGACGACCTGAATATCACGATGAACTGGATGGACGGCCCGGAGTTCCAGCCGGCCATGAAGCGCGACATGGAGACCTGGCGGTCGATGGTCCAGCGCTCGGGCGTGGTGATCGAACGATGATGCGGCGCGCCATGGCAATCGCATCGAGGGCGCCGCGAAGACGCTGCCGGACGAGGACGACGGATGTGAACCTGAACCTTCGCGGCGTTTGGCGCGCCGCGCAGGCCCTGGACTCCGGCCATACTGCTGCACAGGCGCAGCGAATTCAGATACTTTGACGAGGACCCCATGACCGCTTCCCGACTGCTTTCCGCCACTTACTGGCGCGCCAGCTGGATTCGCTTTCGCGAGCCAGTGAACGAGTTCGCCCAATGTGAACCTGTGCTCCTGAACACCCACGATGGCGTGCAGGTGAGGGGACTGCACTGGACACCCCGGTCGAACCCGCGGCCCAAGGTGGCCGTGATCGCGGCGCATCCGCGGGTGGACTTTTCGCAGCACTATGCCTTCCCGGCGTTGCTTCGCGCCGGCTACGCCTGCGTCGGCGCCAACCTGCGATCGATCAACAACGACCTGAACTGCGTGCACGAGCAACTGCTCATCGACCTGGCGGCCTACGTCAACTGGCTGCGCGACGAGTGCGGCGTGGAGAAGGTCGTGTGGCTCGGCAATTCGGGCGGCGGCACGCTGGGCTGCTTCTACCAGCAGCAGGCCAAGGCCAAGCCTTCCGAGCGCCTGCGCAAGACGCCGGCCGGGCGGCCGGTGCCATTGGCCGATATCTCGATGCCTGCGTTCGACGCGATGATGATCTCGGCCGCGCATCTAGGCCAAGGGTTGGTGCTCAGCCAGACCATCGATCCGTCAGTGGTCGACGAGCACAACCCCATGCTGACCGATTCGTCGCTGGATATGTATGACCCGATCAACGGCTTCCAGCCGGCCCCGCAGTGGACGCGATACGACCCCGAATTCGTGGTTCGCTACCGCCAGAAGCAGCTGGAACGCGTGGCGCGGATCGACGCACTGGCCCATTCGCTGATCGACGAGCGCAGCCGCGGCGAGGATCTGTGCAACTGGCCGGGCTTCGAGAATGCCCCGCAGCATTTGCAGCGTTCTGCCGTCCAGCAAGCGACGTTCACGCCGGTGATGACGACCTACCGCACCATGGCCAACCTGAACTACGTGGACCACAGCATTGATCCGAGCGAGCGGGGCTACGGCAGTCTGTTGAGCGACCGGCCCGACATCATGAATTTCCAGCTGCTCGGCTTCGGACGGCTGCAGACACCAGACGCGTGGCTGTCCACCTGGTCGGGGCTGAGCAGCAATGCCAATGTCCTGAAAACTGCCCCGTCCGTGACCGAACCAGTCGCTGTCGTGCATGCCGGCCGCGACCTCGATGCATACCCGGAGCACACGAAGGGCATCATGGATTCGCTGGCGAGCACCGACAAGACGTTGTTCGAGTTCCCCAACCGGCTGCACTACTTCGAGCCGGAAGGCGACGAGCCGCAGAACGCCGGCGCGGCCGAGCAACTGGCAAAGCTGCTGCCTTGGCTTCAGGCGCGCTGCCCGCTATGAGCGCCGGCGCTGCAAGCTGAGCTTCTCCTGCGGAACTCGGTCGCGCACGTGACCAGGCAGGGTCCGAAAATCGCGGAGAAGTGAATAGTGCCAAGCCATGGCCTGCGCGCCTCTGAGAAAATGGCACGCATGTCCAAACTCACAGCGGCGCGCGAAGCCGAAATCTCCGGTCGATTGCTCAAACATTGGCATGAGGCGGTTCCGAATGACCGAATGGCGCACTTGGTCAAGGACACCACTCGCAGCTTTCTGAGATCGCTGCAAGCGCGGCTGGTCACGCACGGCGTGTCTCTCGGGCACTGGACCTTCCTGCGGATTCTCTGGGAGCACGACGGCCTCACTCAGCGCGAGCTCAGCCAGGAAGCGGGCGTCATGGAGCCGACTACGCTCATCGCGTTGCGCGCGATGGAATCACTGGGCTACATCCGGCGAGAGCATATGGCGGGAAACCGGAAGAATCTGTACGTCTTCCTCACCCCGGCCGGCAGAGCCCTGAAGAAGAAGCTGGTGCCGCTGGCCGAGGAGGTCAACGGCCTGGCGATGCGCGGCCTCGACGAGGCGGCCATCGCAACCACGCGTCGCGCCATGCTTGTGATGCTGGACAACCTTGCCCGCGACGACCTGGTGTCGGATTCTCATGCCGACAACGGCGCGCCGTAGGCAGCTCAGCCGATCACGCGCACGAGATATCAACGGCACCCGATCGAGATGCGGGCACGCTGGCTGCAGGGCAGAGTCCCGCCCTTTCGTGCTGCTGTCGGCCTTACGCGCTTTGCGGGATGCCGAGGCGCGTCAGAATCCGCTGCGTGACATCACGCTCATAGGATTCGTCGAGATCACGCGTCCAGGCTGCAAACTCCAGGCAGGCGCCGTCAGGATCGAAAAAGTACACCGAGCGAACGTAGACGTCATCCGTGAGGATGTCGGTGGCCCCTTTGGCAGAGTTGTCGTGATTGAGGACGCGGGAAACCTCGACGCCCTTCTGTGCAAGGCGCGCGACATAGGCATCGAACTTGTCCGCCGGGACGTTGAAGGCGATGTGGTTCATCGAGCCGTGCGCCGAAAGCCACGATCCCTGGCCTGGCAGCGCAGCGGGTGCAGCGACTCCCGGATGCGCCTCGGGCGCCACCGGAAACCAGAAGAAGGCGATCTTGTCGCCGTTGCCGATGTCGAAGAAGAAGTGAAGCCCTCCGTTGGGCAGATCGATGACCTTGACCAGCGGCATGCCAAGCACGTCGCGGTAGAACTCGACCGTCCGGYGCATGTCTTTGCAGACCAGCGCCAAGTGATTGACGCCGCGAATGTCGAACTCAGTGTTCCCATTGGTTGTCATGTGATGTTCCTCTTGATATGGCTGATGTCTCGGGGTGCAACCAGCCGGATTATTATGTAGTCGCCTAAGCAAACTTGCAATAAACTTAGGGCTCTATTGATATGGGTGAATCGATGTCGACAGTTAAGTTGCTCTCCTTTTCCGGCAGCCTGCGAGCTGGTTCGTTCAATCAGACGCTAGTCAATCGCGCGGCAGATGTCGCGAGTGAGATGGGGGCCGTCGTGACGCAGATCGACTTGGCGGACTTCCCGTTGCCGCTGTACTCGCCCCAGATCGAGGCGGCCGGCTTTCCGAGCGCTGCGCGCGAACTCAAGGCCTTGTTCGTCAGTCACTCGGGATTCCTGATCGGATCGCCCGAATACAACGGATCCGTTTCCGGGGTTCTGAAGAACGCGATCGACTGGGTGTCCCGACCCACTGATGGCGAGGGACAGACGGCGTGCCGCGCATTTCGAAACAAGATCGCTGGCGTCATGTCTGCATCGGTAGGCCCCTTTGGCGGCTTGCGAGGCCTTCAGCATCTGCGCCAGATCCTGGGCATCCTGCATACGCTCGTGGTCACCCAGCAGGTGTCTGTTCCTTTTGCCGAGAAGGCATTCGTTGGCGACAAGCTCATCGATCCGCTCCCGGAACAACTCCTGCCGATCCTCGTGGGGCAAGTGACCCAGTTGGCTCGCGCGACGGCCGAGGTGCCTGCGCGGTAATTCTGCGGGCATCCCGCTGCGAGGCGAGAGCCCTTGGTCAAGTTGCAGCATGGTGTGTTGCCGCGGCCTTCCTCATCCCGCAAGGCTTGCGTAGCGTTCGCGCAAGCGCTTCTTGTCGAGCTTGCCGACACTGGTCTTCTCGATCTGGTCGACGAACTGGAAGCGCTCCGGAATCGCATAGGACGGGAGGGCGCCGGTAGCGACCAGCGCGCGCAGGTGCCGCCGCAGCTCGGCGGCGTCGAGCGCACCCGCCTGCCGGGGCACCACCAGGGCCAGCGGCCGTTCACCCCATTTGGCGTCGACCACACCGATCACGGCCACCTCGTACACGCCGGGGTGCCCGCTGATCGCGTTCTCCAGCGCGATCGACGAGATCCACTCGCCGCCGCTCTTGATCACGTCCTTCTGCCGGTCGACCAGGTGCAGGTAGCCCTGGTCGTCGAACTGCCCGATGTCGCCGGTGTGCATCCAGCCGCCTTCCCACAGCGCTGCGCCAGCGTCGGGATTCTTCAGGTAGCCCTGCGTCAGATAGGGCGCGCGCACCACCACTTCGCCAACGGACGTGCCGTCCACCGGCACCGATTTCATGCCGGCGTCGACCACTCGCACCTGCGACAGGAGGACCGGCATGCCGGGCGTCAGGCGGACATCGATCTCGTAGTCCCGTCGGGCTTCGTCGTCGGCCATGTCCTCGGCGGCGTCCGTCTTGATCTGCGCCAGGGTCAGCAGCGGGCAGCTCTCCGACATGCCGTAGCCGCTGTACACGTCGATGTTGCGTGCCAGCGCTTGCCGGCACAGCGCACGCGACAGGGCGCTGCCGCCGATCAGGATCTTCCAGCCGCCGAAATCGGCGTCCTGCGCCTCGGGCGCGGACAGCACCATGTGCAGCACCGTCGGCACACAGTGCGAAAAGGTGACGCCTTCCTTCTTCGCCAGGTTGACGAGCATCGAGGGCTCGTACCGGCCTGGGTAGACCTGCTTCCAGCCGCACAACGTCGCGATGTAGGGGTAACCCCAGGCATGCGCATGGAACATCGGCGTCAATGGCATGTACACGTCATTGCGCGAGAAGCGGCCATTCTCGCCGGCCTGCGACACCGTTGCCAACACGGTCAGGCAATGCAGAACGAGCTGGCGATGGCTGAAGTACACGCCCTTGGGCAGCCCGGTGGTGCCGGTGGTGTAGAACAGCGTGGCACGCGTGTTCTCGTCGAAATCGGGAAACTCGTGCGTCGGATCACCCTCGGCCAGCAACGCCTCGTACTCGCCGGCCCAGTCGAACTGCGACGGCACCTGGCCGTCGTCAGCCAGGCAGATGAAGCGCTTGACGCGTGGCAGCTGCGCGCGAATCTCCTCGATCAAGGGGATGAAGTCGACGTTCAGCAACACCGTGTCTGCCTCGGAGTGGTCGAGCGTGTAGGCGATCTGCTCGGGCGACAGGCGGATGTTGGTCTTCATCAGGGTCGCACCGAGCATGGGCACGGCGAAGTAGGCCTCCAGGTAGCGATGGCTGTCCCAGTCGAGCACCGCCACGGTGCTGTCAGGCCCGACGCCCAGGCGCGTGAGCGCGCTGCCCAGCCGGCCGATGYGTTCGACGAGGGTGGGGTAGCCGAAGCGCAGGCGGTCGCGGTAGACGATCTCCTTGCGCGAGCGCTGGGCGATCGGCGTGACTAGAAGTTGCTTGATCAGCAAAGGAAATGCGTACGGATTCATGGGTCTGCGCTCTTGTGCTGCCAGGGCGGTCCATTGTGCTGCCCTCGAACGAGCGACTGTAGGACTGGTCGTTGCGCGGCGGCATCGTCGGATTCGACGATTCGAGCCGGCAGGAGTGGGGCGTCAGCGGGTGGCCTCGGACGGCCCTGGCGGCTGAAACATTCGGCGGAACCGTCGGAAGCGACGACCGCATTTGGTGCCGGCAAACCTATAGTCGTCTCGGATGAATTTGCAAGTCGGCGAGAAGCGGCCCTTCCCCTTGGGCTGGCCGCCGCGAAGCTCGGCGGAAGTGCCCAGGCGCTGGCTCGTCGCATTCGAAAACCGGGATGGACCGGTCGACACCCACAGTGAACCCATGAACAACGTCTTTCTGTATGACCACGTGCGCACGCCGCGCGGCAAAGGCCGCCCGGACGGCGCATTGCACACCGTCGCCCCGGTGCACCTGGCGGCAGCCGTGCTGCGCGCGCTCAAGGAGCGAAATCGCATCGAACCCGAGGACCTCGAGGACGTGGGTCTCGGGGTCGTCATGCCCGTCGGCGAGCAGGGCGCGGATATTGCCCGCGCCGCGTTGCTGGCGGCCGGCTACGGCGAAAGCGTCGCCGGCTATCAGATCAACCGCTTCTGCACCTCGGGCCTGGACACGCTGAAGATGGGCTTCGGCCTGATCGCTTCCGGGCAGGCCGATGCGGTGGTCGGAGGCGGCGTCGAATCGATGTCGCGCGTGGCCATCGGCTCCGACGGCGGCGCGGCCTATACCGACCCCAGGCTTGGCCAGCAGTACCCGTACGTGCCCAACGGCGTGTGTGCGGATCTGATGGCAACCCTCGACGGCTTCACCCGGGAAGACCTCGATGCCTATGCCGTGGAAAGCCAGCGCCGCGCCGCGATGGCACGGGGGCAGGGCTGGTTCGACGCTTCGATCATTCCGGTGCATGACGCCTTCGGCGGATTGCTCCTGCAACGCGACGAAGCACCCAGGCCCGGAATCTCGATGGAGGACCTGGCCAAGCTCAAGCCGAGCTTCATCGCTGCGGGCGAGGCCGGCTTCGACGCCATCGTGTTGCGCCGTTATCCCCATCTCGAGGCTGTCCGGCACATGCACACCGGTGGGTCATCCAGCGGCATCGTCGATGGCGCCTGCGCGGTGCTGCTGGGCAGCGGGGCGTACGGCGAGCGGCGCGGCTTGCGGCCGCGTGCCCGCATCGTGGCGACGGCAACCTGTGCTTCCGAGCCCCTGTTGAGCCTGGGCGGCCCGATGCCCGTCACCGACAAGGTGCTCGCACGCGCCGGTCTGCGGATCGACGACATCGATCTGTTCGAGGTGAACGAGGCGTTCGCCGTCGTGCCGATGCGCTACATGCGCCACTTCGGCATCCCGCACGAACGCATGAACGTCAACGGGGGCGCGATCGCGCTGGGCCATCCGCTCGGCGCCACCGGCGCCATCTTGGTGGGGACCGTGCTCGACGAACTCGAGCGGCGCGGCCTCGCCCGCGCGCTGGTGACGCTGTGCGCGGCAGCCGGCCAGGCCACGGCCGTGATCATTGAACGTGTTTGAGGCGGCAACCATGACGAGAAACATCCATCTCGAAATCGACGGCGACGGTGTTGCGCTGGTCACGCTGGACGTGGCGGATCGCACCATGAACGTCTTTACTCCGGCCTTCACGCGGGAACTGCAGGACGTCGTGGTCCAGCTGACAAGCCGGGCAGACATCGTCGGTGCGGTCATCACCTCCGGCAAGAAGAACGGCTTCATGGCGGGCGCCGACCTGCTCGACTTCGTGCATGTGCACGACCGCGGACTGTCGGCGCGGGAAGCCGGTGAATGGGTGGCGCCATCGGCGAACGCATTGCGCGCGCTGGAGCGTTGCGGCAAACCGGTGGCCGTGGCGATCAACGGGCTGGCGCTGGGCGGCGGCTTCGAGCTGTGCCTGGCCTGCCACTACCGGGTGCTGGTTGACGACCCCAAGGCGGTCGTCGGCCTGCCCGAGGTCACGGTCGGGTTGCTGCCCGCCGGGGGCGGAACGCAAAGGCTGCCGCGAATGATCGGGATCCCCAAGGCCTTGCCCCTTCTGCTGAGCGGCCGGCACGTTGGCGCAGCGGAGGCGTTGCAGCTCGGACTGGTCGATGAATTGCGCCCGGCCGCCGAGGTGGTCGGGGCGGCGCGACGCTGGGTGCTCGCTCATCCCGACTGGCAGCCCGCCTGGGACCACAAGGGCTTCACCGTGCCCGGCGGAGCGGGCGCGATGGCGCCGCACGCCATGGAGAGTTTCAGCCTGGGGCTGGCGAAGATCCGGCGCGACTCCCAGGACAACTACCCGGCACCCGCAGCCATCCTGACGGCCGTGTACGAGGGCACGCAGGTCCCGATCGACCTCGGCCTTGCCATCGAGCGCGGCTGCTTCGGCCAGTTGTTGGCGGGTCCCGTGGCGCGCAATCTGATGCGCACCCTGTTCATCAACAAGGGGGCGGCACGCAAGCTGGTGCGCCGGCCCCGCGACGTCGAAAAGCAGCCGGTCCGGCGTCTGGGCGTGCTCGGCGCCGGCATGATGGGCGCGGGCATTGCACAGGTGGCGGCGGCTGCCGGCATCGACGTGGTTCTCATCGACACTTCGCAGGCCGCGGTCGACACCGCCAAGGCCAAGGTCGCGGCCGGCTATGCGCGCGATGTGAAGGCCGGGCGTTGCACGCAGGAGAATGCCGACGCGCAGTTGGCCCGGATCCATCCCAGCGCCGAGTACGGCTCGCTGCGTGGCTGCGATTTCGTGGTGGAGGCCGTGTTCGAGGACCGTGACGCGAAGGCGACCGCCTTCCACCACGCCAAAGCAGGCTTGGCCGCGCTGCCCGATGGCTTCGTGATGGCGACCAACACGTCGACGCTTCCTGTCACGGGCCTGGCGGCCCTGTGGCCGCAACCCGAGGCGTTCATCGGCCTGCATTTCTTCTCGCCCGTGGAGCGCATGCCCCTGGTCGAGGTCATCGTGGGCCAGCGCACTTCGCCGCGTGCGCTCGCGCGTGCACTGGACCTGGCGGCGCAGCTCGGCAAGGTGCCCATCGTGGTCAATGACAGTCCCGGCTTCTACACAAGCCGGATCTTCTGTGCCTACATCGACGAAGGCATGGCGATGCTGGCCGAAGGCGTGGCGCCGGCACTGATCGAGAACGCCGCCCGCCAGGCCGGCTTCGCAACCGGTCCGCTCGCGGTCACCGACGAGGTGTCGCTGGACTTGCAGGCGCGGGTGATCAAGCAGGCGAGGGCGGACGGTTTGCCCGGCAAGTTCCTGCGGCAGCACGCGCAGCCGGTGGTCGATGCGATGCTGGCGCGCGGTCGGCTGGGTCGCAAGAGCGGGGGAGGCTTCCACGATTTCGCACCCGGACAGCCCAAGCGCCTGTGGGGCGGGCTGGCGCAGCTGTTTCCATTGGCGGCCGAGCAGCCCGACTTCACCGACGTGAAGCACCGGCTGCTCTACATCCAGGCGCTCGAGTCCGCACGCTGCGTCGAGGAGCAGGTGGTGCCGGAAGTCGCGGATGCCGACCTGGGCGCCATTCTGGCGTTGGGCTATCCGAGCTGGACCGGCGGCACGCTGTCGTTCATCGAGACGGTCGGTCCCGCGCAGTTCGTGGCGGAGTGCGAGCGTTTGGCAGACGCGTACGGCGAGCGGTTCCGCCCTTCGCCATGGCTGCGCGACCGCGCCGCGGCGCGCCGCGGCTTCTACCACCGGGCGCCGGCGCCCCAGTGACGCCGTCCCCAGTACCCCCTCTTTCAATCGACACGACATGGACTTCACGRTTTGCCCCTCCATCGAGGAACTGAAGCTCGCCACCCGGCGCTTCATCGCTGAACAAGTCATCCCGCTGGAGAACGATCCGCGCCAGTCCTCGCACGGGCCCGACGAGAGCCTGCGCCTGGAACTGGTGGCCCGGGCCCGATCGGCCGGACTGCTGACGCCCCACGCCTCGGTCGCCCTGGGCGGCAAGGGACTGAGCCACATCGCCAAGGCGATGGTCTTCGAGGAGGCCGGCTACTCGTGGCTCGGGCCGACGGCACTCAACATCCACGCACCCGACGAGGGCAACATTCATCTGATGGAAGAGGTGGCGACACCGCGGCAGAAGGAGCGCTGGCTGCGGCCGCAGGTTGAGGGGCACACCCGCTCTTGCTTCGCGATGACCGAGCCCGACGGCGCAGGGGCCGATCCCTCGATGCTGGCGACCACCGCCCGGCGCGACGGCGACCACTATGTGATCAACGGCACGAAGTGGTTCATCACCGGCGCCGAGGGCGCCGACTATGGCATCGTCATGGCGCGGATGGAGGATGGATCCGCCACCATGTTCCTCACCGACATGAATCGCTCCGGCATCACCCTCGAGCGCAGCATGGATGCGATGGACCGCTGCTTCACGGGCGGGCACGGCGTGTTGCGTTTCGAGAACCTGCGCGTTCCCGTCGAGGATGTGCTCGGCGAGGTGGGCCAGGGCTTCCGCTACGCCCAGGTGCGCCTGGCGCCGGCGCGGCTCACCCACTGCATGCGCTGGCTGGGGCAGGCGCGACGCGCGCATGACGCGGCCGTCGCCTATGCGGCCCGCCGCCACGCCTTCGGCAAGCCGCTGGCGCAACACGAAGGCGTGGGCTTCCAGTTGGCGGACAACGACATCGACCTGCAGACCGCGCGCTTGCACATCTGGCATACCGCCTGGCTGCTCGACAAGGGCGAGCCCTGCAGTTTCGAATCCAGCCGCGCCAAGGTCGTGTGCTCGGAAGCGCTCTGGCGCGTCGTGGATCGTTGCGTGCAGATCCTGGGCGGACAAGGCGTGACGGCCGAGAYGCCGGTCATGCGCATCTTCACCGACATGCGCGCGTTCCGGATCTATGACGGCCCGAGCGAGGTGCATCGCTGGAGCATGGCCCGCAAGATCGTCAAGGCGGCCGGGGCCGGCGCGTGACGACCGCGGACACCACCATCGACGTGCGCAAGCTGGGCGAGTATCTGCTGGCGCAGGGGTTGACCCCGACGCCCGAAGTCCAGTTGACGCCCCTGTCCGGAGGCCAGTCCAATCCGACCTACGTGCTGACATCGGGCGACCTGCGCCTCGTCCTGCGCACCAAGCCGCCCGGCCAACTGCTGGCGTCTGCGCACGCCATCGACCGCGAATACCGGGTGATGGAGGCGCTGATCGACAGCAACGTGCCGGTGCCGCAGATGGTGGCCTATTGCGCCGACACGGCCTGCCTGGGCCGCGAGTTCTATCTGATGGAACTTGTCGCGGGGCGTGTCTTTGTCGATCAGTCGTTGCCCGAGTGTTCGCGGACGGAGCGCGGCGCCATCTACCAGGAGATGGGCCGGGTGATCGCGGCGCTGCACGCGGTGGACTTCCGTGCGGCGGGCTTGGCGGATTTTGGCAAGGCCGGCAACTACTTTGCCCGGCAGATCGCACGCTGGTCGCGCCAGTGCCGGGACGCACGGCGGCCGGTCGGTCCCGCGATGCGCGAGCTGATGGACTGGCTGCCCGAGCACGTTCCGCCCGATGACGAGACCACGCTCGTGCACGGAGACTACCGCCTGGACAACCTGATCTTCCATCCCACCGAGCCGCGCGTGGTGGCGGTGCTGGACTGGGAGCTCTCCACGCTCGGGCATCCGCTTGCCGACCTCTCGTACCAATGCATGGCCTGGCGCATTCCGGCCACCTTGTGGCGCGGCGTGGGCGGCCTGGACCTGGAGGACCTGGGCATTCCCGATGAGGCGGCCTACCTGCGCGCCTACACACGGCGCACCGGACGCGAGCCCTTGGAGCACTGGGAGTTTTACATGGCCTACAACCTGTTCCGCATGGCCGCGATCCTGCACGGCATTGCGGAGCGTGCAGCTTCCGGCAATGCTGCGGCGGCCGACGCCGTCGAGACCGGGCGCAAGGCCGAGCCGTTGGCGCAACTCGGGTGGGCCAGCGCGCAGAGCTACCAGCGCTGACTATCCGACCTTGAAGTCAGCGGGCGTCGATGCGAATTGATTGACAAGGAAAAGACATGGATCTCGGGGCAAAGCTGAAGGGAAAGAAGGTGCTGATCACCGGCGCGTCGTCTGGATTCGGCGCGCATTTCGCACGGCTTGCCGCACGCTGTGGTGCGGCGGTGGTCATCAGCGCACGGCGCGTTTCGCGGCTGGAGGCCCTGGCCGTCGAACTGCGGGAGCTCGGCGCACCGCTCGTGACGGTAGTTGAGTGCGACGTGACCAACGAGGCTTCGGTGACGCAGGCCTTCGAGACCATCTCGGTGACCGGGGCGCWGGTGGACGTGGTCGTCAACAACGCTGGCATTGGGGGCGGCGCCGCGTCGATGGAGCAGCCGATCGCCCAATTCGACGCGGTCATGTCGACCAACTTGCGCGGCGTCTGGCTCGTTGCGACCGAAGCAGCGAGGCGCTGGAAGGCGGCCGGGCGAGGCGGGTCCATCGTCAACATCGCGTCGATCCAGGGAGAGCGGGTGTCGCCCGGCGTCGCCGCGTACTCGATCTCGAAGGCCGGCGTCGTCCACATGACGAAGAGCCTGGCCCTGGAATGGGCGCGGTACGGCATCCRCGTCAACGCCATCGAGCCCGGCTACGTCCGCACCGAGATGACCGACGACTTGTGGGAAACCGACTACGGAAAAGCCATGATCAAGCGCATTCCCATGCGCCGCCTGGGGCAGCCCGAGGAACTCGACGGCGTGCTGCTGCTGCTGGCCACCGATGCCGGTGCCTGGATGACGGGGGCCTGCATCCCGGTCGACGGAGGACACCTTTGCTCCACGCTCTAGGAACGGTCCGGCCGGACGTGGTGCGCACATCAGCGAGGTGCAAGATACCCTCGTCGTGGCGCGGGACTCACCCCTTGCCGGCGGGTGCCACCAGGGGGGAGGTGATCTCTCGGGAATAGCTGAAGGTGCGCTGAATATCCAGTTGCCGGATACGCCAGGCACCGTCCGACGCCAGTGCCAACTCGCACGTGACGTCGACGAGCAGAAATGGTGTCGAGCCCGGCACCGGGAGGCTGGCTGGCGAGCCGCTGTCGTAGAGATGCAAGGCCAGACCATAGACCGCGGTGGCACTCTCGGCGTCCTGCCTGAGCAGGGCGAAGTTGTTGACGATGTGCCGAGCCACCTGCGTTGCCGACCGCTTGCGCAACGATTCCTCGATCTGCTGTCGATTGCGCAGCATGACGCCACCGCGCTCCCACAGGCATTCGGGTGCCACTTGTTCCATGGCGAGGGCGTAGTCGCCTCGGTCCACGCCATAGTAAAAGAGGAGAACGCTCTGGTGGCAGGCAGTCAGCCTTGAATGGAGTTCGGAAAAGCTCATGTTCGGGTTCTCAAGGTGAGGCATGCAGTTCAGTCGCCCAGCACCTTGCCGAAAGGCTCGAAGCGGGTGCCGTTGAAGCGCACGAGCTGCATGCGCTCGATCGGGAAGAAATCGGTCGGCGAGGTCTTGACCTCGATGCCCGGGAGCAGCATCGGCGGGGTGTACTGAAGGTTCGCGGCCTGCTTCATGATGTTGGCGCGCGTGAGGTCGTCACCGGCCTTGCGCAGCACCTGTTCCATCGTCTGAGCTATGGAATAGCCCAGCACGTTGAGCGAATCGCTCACGTCGCCCGCAGGGTAGTACTTGGTCATCCAGGCCTTGTAGTCCTCGAATTCCTTCGCGCCCTTCCACACGGGGTCGACGGGGTCGCGAATGTACATCGCCGAGATCACGCCCTTCGCGTTCTCGGGACCGGCCGGATTGATCACCGTCGAGACCGACACCGAGGCGCTGAACAGGTACTGCGTGGGCTTCCAGCCGATCTCCGCAGCCTTGCGAATCGCCTGGGCCGCAAACTTGGGGATCGTGAAGTTGATGAAGGTGTCGGCGCCGGA
>NZ_JBFUCI010000090.1:0-18123 GCF_056405335.1 Variovorax sp. P1_H12_2 | reverse complement strand
GCCTCGGAGTGCGTGACCAGCACCAGCGAGGCGCCGTGCTCGCGGGTCTGCGCCAGCAGCACGTCCATCACGCGCACGGCGGTGGCGGGATCGAGGTTGCCGGTCGGCTCGTCGGCCAGCAGCAGCGCGGGCCGGTGCACCAGTGCACGGGCGATCGCCACGCGCTGGAGCTGCCCGCCGCTCAACTGCTGCGGCAGGCGTTCGCCGAGGCCGGCGAGGCCGACCGCATCGAGCATCCGGGCGACGCGCTCGGTGCTGCCCGGCCCCTGTTGCCCCAGCAGCATCAGCGGCAATGCGACGTTCTGCGCCACGTCCAGGTGCGGCAGCACATGGAAGGCCTGGAACACGAAGCCGACGTGCGCGCGCCGCCACAGGGCGCGCGCCTCGGCGTCGAGGGCGCCGATGTCGGTGCCGCCGTGCAGGACCGTGCCGGCATCCCAGTGGTCGAGGCCGGCCATGCAATTGAGCAAGGTCGATTTGCCGACACCGGATTCGCCCACGATCGCGACGAATTCGCCGGCCGCCACCTCGAGCGACACGTGCTCGAACACCGGCAGCTCGCCATAGTGCTTCCCCAGGTCCGTGATGCGCAGCGTCATGGGAGCTCGGCGACGAGCCGGACGACCTGCGCGACCGCGTCGGGGGCTTCCGCGGCGATCACGCGGCGCTGCGGCATGCTGCGCAGCCAGGTCATCTGGCGTTTCGCGAGCTGGCGGGTGGCGGCGATGCCGCGCTCGCGCAGCTCGGTGATCGGCCAGGCGCCATCCAGGGCTTCCCAGGTCTGGCGGTAGCCGACGCAGCGCATCGACGGCAGGTCCGCCGCCAGGTCGCCGCGCGCGCGCAGCGCCTGCACCTCGGCGATGAGGCCGGCCGAGAGCATCGCGTCGAAGCGCGCCGCGATGCGTTCGTTCAGCCAGGCGCGATCAGTGGGCTCCAGGGACAGCAAGGCGACCGCCGGCGTTCCCCGGCTCGCGCGGCCCGCGGCATGGAAGCTGGCCAGCGTCTGGCCGCTCGTGTGCCAGACCTCCAGCGCACGCTGGATGCGCTGGCTGTCGTTGGGTGCCAGCCGCGCCGCCGTGATCGCATCGACCTCGGCGAGGCGGGCGTGCATCGCCGGCCAGCCGAGCGCGGCGGCATCGACCTCGAGCTGCCGGCGCAGCGCGGGATCGGCCGCGGGCATCGCGTCGATGCCGTCGGCCAGCGCCTTGAAGTAGAGCATCGTGCCGCCCACCAGCAGCGGGAGCCTGCCGCGCGCCGCGATCTCGCCGATCAGGCGCCGGGCGTCCTCCACGAACGCGGCGGCGCTGTAGGCCTCGCGCGGATCGCGGATGTCGATCAGGTGGTGCGGCACTTCGGCGAGTTCCGCCGGGGTGGGCTTGGCGGTGCCGATGTCCATGCCGCGGTAGACCAGGGCCGAGTCGACGCTGACGATCTCGACCGGGCGTTCGCGGGCGATCGCCAGCGCCGCCGCGGTCTTGCCCGAGGCGGTGGGACCGGCGAGCGCCACGTAGCGCAATGCGTTCGACGTCGGATCAGCGGCCACGCGGCTCCCCGTACCTGCGCACCAGGATCCACGCGACGGCGGCGATGCAGACGCTCCAGAACCAGACGCCGAGCACCAGCGGCATCACGGTGCCGTCCATGTGCGCGCCGAGCCAGCCGCCGATGGCGAAGGCGGCCAGCATCATGATGAAGCCGTTGAGCGCCGAGGCGGCACCCGCCGCCTGCGGGAACGGGCCGACCGCGCCGGTCTGGCCGCAGGGCTGGTGGACGCCGTGCGCGATCATCACCAGGGTCTGCGGACCGACGATGGCCGCGACCGACACCACGCCCGCCAGCGCCAGCAGGCCCATCGATGTGCCGCCCGCGAGCGTCAGCCAGGCCGCCCGCGCGACGCTGCGGCGCACGCCGTGGCGCGCCAGCCAGCGCCGGCAGACGAAGGTGCCGGCGATGTAGGCCAGCGAGTTCCACAGCATCACGGCGCCATATTGCGTCTTGCTGAGCCCGAGCACCTGGATGAACACGAAGGACGACGCGGCCAGGAAAGTGAACAGCAGGCCGTAGGACGCGGTGGTCAGTGCGCTGAAGGCCAGGAAGACCGGGTTGCGCAGCACCGTCGCCCAGGTGGCGACCAGCGCCCCGGCGCGCAGCGCGTCGGGATTGCGGCGCGTCAGGGTCTCGTCGAAGCGCAGGGCGATCAGCGCCAGCGTGAGGGCGCCGAACACGGCCGGCGCCAGCAGCGCGACGCGCCAGCCGAACAGGTCCGACACCAGCCCTCCCAGGGGCACGCAGAGGCAGGCGATGATGCCCAGGCCGGTCAGGGCGCGGGACATCACGCGCGCGCCGTCGGCCGGCGGATAGAGGTCGCGCACGATCGCGCGCGCCGCCATCACCGCCGCGCCCATCGCGGCGCCCTGCAGGGCGCGCCAGACGATCAGGATCTCGATCGAGGGCGCCATGGCGCCGCCGATGCTGGCGGCCACGTAGCCGCCGAGGCCCCACAGCAGGACCGGCCGGCGGCCGAAGCGGTCGGACAACGGTCCGAGCACCAGCTGCGAGACGCCGAAGGCCAGCAGCAGGGCGCTCAGCGTGAGCTGCGCGTGCGACATGCGGGCGCCGAGTTCGGCGGTCAGCGTCGGCAGGGCGGGCAGATAGAGGTCGGTCGTGACCGGCTGGATGCCCAGCAGCAGGGCCAGCATGAGGACGACCGCGGCCGGCGACATGCTCGAGGCAGACGGCGTGATGCGGGAAATGGCCGGTGCGACAGGAGGCGGCATGCGCCCAAGGTTAACAAAGGCGCCGCCGCGGGTTGCCGCAGAGCGCTCAGATCGCCGGGGCGGACAGGCGATGGGGCCGCAAGGCGGTCGTCTCGGGAGGCGCCGGCAGCGGCAACGGCGCGGGCTTGGGGGCATCCGCGCCCCTGGCGGTTTCGAGCGGCGGCTCCTTCATGCGGAACAGCTGCGACAGGGCCGCCCGGTACTGCCCCTGGCCGATCGAATTCGCATTGTGGTGCGAGCCGCCCTCGACCAGCACGAACATCTTCGGCACGGTCGCGGCGTCGTAGAGCTTTCGGCCCAGGGTCGGATTGATCAGGCTGTCGGCCGCGCCATGCACCACCAGCAGCGGCGCGCCGATGTCCTTGACCTTGCTGATCGCCTCGAAGCGCTGGGTGATGAAGGGACCGAAAGGCAGYCAGCCCCACTTGAAGCTGCTCGCCACGTCGGCGATCGAGGTGAAGGTGCTCTCGACGATGGTGCCGCTCTCGTCGTTCACGCGCGACGCCAGGTCGATGCCGATTGYGCCGCCGAGCGAGTGGCCGAAGATGTAGCGCGCCTGCTTCGGGTGCCGGGCCGCGAGCCAGGCCCAGGCCGCGCGGGCGTCTTCGCGCGCCGAGTCTTCGGAAGGCAATCCCTTGGAACTCTTGCCGAAGCCGCGGTAGTCGATCGCCAGCACCGAAAAGCCCAGTTCGTGCATGCGGCGCATGCGGGGTGCCGAGCCGGCCACGTTGTAGCGCGCGCCGTGCAGGTAGAGCAGCACCGGCGTGTCTTCCGTTTCGGGGGCGCCGCCGAGCCACAGCCCGTGCAGGCGCGCGGGCTCGCCGGTCAGGGAGGACTGGAAATCGATCCAGACGTCGTCCATGCCCTGGCTCATGGCCTCCGAATTGCCCCAGCTGCGGTCGCTGGGCTGGAAGATCCACTCGCGCTGCTGCTCGTCGAGGGTCGAACAGCCCCCGGCCAGCAGGGCGACCAGGGCGGTGGCGGATGCGAACAGGGACCAGGATTTCATGGAAGGCTGAAAGACAGGCACAGGGCCGGAAAGTTCAACGACAGATTCCATGCAACGTCCATGCCGGGTTGGGCGATGACCCTGAAAACCCTTGGTACCCGGGGCGTGCGGCCGCGGTCGGATCGCGTGATCTGTAAGAAAACCGCAAGGTTTCTTTCACAATTTCACATGGATCGGCTGCGCTGAGGGTCCGTGGCAGTCGCCATGCCGCACGTCAAAGCAGGCAGGCCGAGGCTCAGCGCCCGCGCATGAAGAGCGCGTCGAGCTCCCGCACCGACAGCTGGCGCCAGGTCGGCCGGCCGTGATTGCACTGGTCCGAGCGCTCGGTGGCCTCCATCTGGCGCAGCAGGGCGTTCATCTCGTCGAGGGTCAGCTTGCGGTTGGCGCGCACGGCGCCGTGGCAGGCCATGGTGGACAGCAGTTCGTTCTGGGCCCGCTGCACCACGGTGCTGGCGTCATGGTGGGCCAGTTCGGCCAGCACGCTGCGCGCGAGTTCCACGGGGTCGCCGTCGGCCAGGGTTCCGGGCACCGCACGCACCGCCAGGGTGCGCGGCGAGAACGGCGTGATCTCGAGGCCGAGCGCGGGCAGCACGGCGGCGCAGGCTTCGGCGGTGGCCACTTCCTGCGGCGTGGCAGCGAAGGTGGCCGGGATCAGCAGCGGCTGGCTGCTGATGGCGGCACCGTCGAGCTGGGTCTTCAGGCGCTCGTAGACGATCCGCTCGTGCGCGGCATGCATGTCGACGATGACCAGGCCCTGGCTGTTCTCGGCCAGGATGTAGATGCCCTGCAACTGGGCCAGCGCGCGGCCCAGGGGCCAGGCTTGGGCTTCGATCGCGGCGCCCGGACCTGTGCCGGGCGGCACGGCGGCGAAAGCCGGCGCAGCCTCCGAGGCGAAGGGCGGCGCCGGGCGCTCCAGCGAAGTCTCGCGGGGCGCGGCCGGCCACATGGCGGCCGCGTCGCCGAGCCCGCGTTCGCCCGCGAAGTGCATCGCCGGCTGGGTCCAGGCGGCCGAGGCGGGCGCCAGTCGGGGCTTGAAGAAGGGTTCTGCCGGGGCCGCCATCGCCTCGCCGGCCCGCGGGGCGGCCAGCGCGTCCTCGATCGCGTGGCGCACCGCCTGGTGCACCTCGCGGCCGTCGCGGAAGCGCACCTCGATCTTGGTCGGGTGCACGTTGACGTCGACCCGGGCCGGATCGATCTCGAGGTACAGCGCATAGACCGGTTGGCGCTGGCCGTGCAGCACGTCCTCGTAGGCGCTGCGCACCGCGTGGGCCAGCACCTTGTCGCGCACGAAGCGGCCATTGACATAGAAGAACTGCTGGTCGGCGCGCGAGCGCGCCGCATCGGGAATGCCGGCGCGGCCGGTGACGCGCACCGGGCCGGCGCTGCGATCGACCGCCACGCTGTGGGCCACGAAGTCGTCGCCGAGCGTGTCGGCCAGGCGCTGGTCGCGCGAGTCGGCGGCACGCCATTGCTCGACCAGGCGGCCCTCGTGCCAGATCGAAAAGCCGACCTCGGGACGCGCCAGCGCATGGCGCCGCACGGCCTCGATGCAGTGTGCGAGCTCGGTGGCGTCGGTCTTGAGGAATTTGCGCCGGGCCGGGGTGGCGAAGAACAGCTCGCGAACCTCGACCGTGGTGCCGGTGGCGCGCGCCACCGGCCGCAGTTCGCCGGTACGGCCGTCGAGCGCGAAGGCGCTGTCGGCACCCGCGAAGCGCGACAGCACGCTGAGCTCGGCGATCGCGTTGATGGCGGCCAGCGCCTCGCCGCGAAAGCCCATCGTGCCCACGGTCTCGAGGTCGCCCAGGCTGGCGATCTTGCTGGTGGCGTGCCGGCGCAGGGCCAGCGGGAGTTCCTCGCGCGGCAGGCCGAGGCCGTCGTCCTCGACCGAAATCAGCCGCACGCCGCCGGCCGAGAGCCGCACCGTGATCTGCCTGGCGCCGGCGTCGAGCGCGTTGTCGAGCAGTTCGCGCACCACCGAGGCGGGCCGCTCGACCACTTCGCCGGCCGCGATCTGGCTGATCAGTTCGTCGGGAAGTTCGCGGATCGGCCGGCGCGCGGCGGCGGTGGAAGAAGGAAGGGCGCTCACGGGGACATTCTAGAAGGGCGCCCTCGCGCGCACCGGGATAATGCGCGCCATGGAATTCATCAGCTTTCTCATCGACTTCATCCTGCATGTCGACAAACACCTCGAGGCCTTCGTCATCGCCTACGGGCCCTGGGTCTACGCCCTGCTGTTCCTGATCGTGTTCGTCGAGACCGGGCTGGTGGTGATGCCCTTCCTGCCCGGCGATTCGCTGCTGTTCATCGTCGGCGCGCTGTGCGGCGCGGGCCTGATGAGCTTCGGGCTGGCGGTGCCGATCCTGCTGGCGGCCGCGATCCTGGGCGACCAGTGCAATTTCAGCATCGGGCGCTATTTCGGGCCGAAGGTGTTCCAGTGGGAGAACTCGCGCCTCTTCAACCGCAAGGCCTTCGACCAGGCGCATGCCTTCTATGAGCGCTTCGGCGGCGTCACGATCATCGCGGCGCGCTTCCTGCCCTTCATTCGCACCTTTGCCCCCTTCGTGGCGGGCGTGGCCGACATGACGCGCGGCAAGTTCACGCTGTTCAATGTGGTGGGTGCGCTGCTGTGGGTGCTGGGCCTGTGCACGGTCGGCTACTTCTTCGGCAACCTGCCGATCGTCAAGGACAACCTCGAGAAGGTCATCTGGGCGCTGATCCTGGTGCCCGGGCTGATCGCGCTGTTCGGCGCCTGGCGCGCCCGCGGCGCGTCGGCGGCCCGCTGAGGCCGCGGCCAAAAAAAAGCGCACCCGCGGGTGCGCTGACACGAATCCTGCCTGGGCTCGCTCAATAGTTCGGGCCGTTGTTCGGGTAGTAGCCGTTCGGGGCGTAGTAGTTGTTCTGGGGGTAGTAGCGCCGCTGGTTTCGTTCGTCGACGCTGCGGCCCACCTGGTTGCCGATCAGCCCGCCGACCGCGGCGCCACCCACCGTGGAGGCCGTGTTGCCGCCGATCGCATGGCCGATCACCGCGCCGCCGACGGCACCGCCTGCGGTGCCGAGCTGCTGATTCGGGCCGCCCGCGCAGCCGGCCAGGGCGGTGATGCCCGCGGCGGCGGCCGCCGCGATCCAGAGTCTTGTCTTCATATCGTCCACCTTTCAGTGATTGGTGGATTCATTGTTCGAAAAAGCGCGGCGCCGCATGTAGGAGCGAGCCTCGGCGCATTGACCGAATGCGCTGCAATTCCTGTACGGAACTACAGCTGCCGGCTGCGCGCCAGCGGCGGATTCTGCGCGAAGTAGCTCTGGATGCCTCGCATCAGCGCATCCGCCAGGTCTTCCTGATAGGCCGTGCTGCGCAGCTTGGCCTCTTCCTCGGGATTGCTGATGAAGGCGGTCTCGACCAGCACGCTGGGGATGTCGGGTGCCTTGAGCACCGCGAAGCCGGCCTGCTCGACCTTCGGCTTGTGCAGCCGCGCGCCGATGCCGCGGATCTCGCCGAGCATCGCGCCGCCGAGCTTGAGGCTGTCGTTGATCTGCGCCGTGGTGCTCATGTCGAGCAGCGCGCGCTGCACCTGCACCTCGTGGTTGCCCACGTTGACGCCGCCGACCTTGTCGGCCTGGTTCTCCTTGTTGGCGAGCCAGCGCGCGGCGCTGCTCGAGGCGCCGCCCTGGCTCAGCGCGAAGACGCTGGCGCCGCGGGCCTCGGGGGTGGTGAAGGCATCGGCATGGATGCTGACGAACAGGTCGGCCTGCACCCGCCGCGCCTTCTGCACGCGCACGCCCAGCGGCACGAAGAAGTCGGCGTCGCGTGTCAGGTAGGCGCGCATCGGGTTGCCGTTGACGCTGCTCGCATTGATGCGGGTGCGCAGGCGGTGCGCGATCTGCAGCACGATGTCCTTCTCGCGGGTGCCRTTGGAGCCGATCGCGCCCGGGTCTTCGCCGCCGTGGCCCGGATCGAGCGCGACGATGATGATGCGGTCGGTCTGGTTCGCGGTGGCGCCGCGGTTGGCCGTCGCGGGAGGCGGCGGCGGAGCGCTGGCCACCGGTGGCATCGGCATCGGCAGCGGTCCGACCGGGGCCGACGGGCGGTTGGCCTGCGTGACCGACACGGACGGCGCCGACCGCGCCGACTGCTGCGCCATCAGGTCGCCGAGGGGGTCGACGGCGGGCTCGGGCGCCGCCGCGGTGTCGCGGCCCGGCGCCTTGGGCGCGTCGCGCATCCGTTCGGCGATCAGCGCCTCGAGCGGATCGATGGCCTGCTGCGGATAGAGGTCCAGCACCAGCCGGTCGCGGTAGGCCGCCACCGGCGCCAGCGAGAACACCTGCGGCGCCACGGCCTGCTTGAGGTCGAACACGATGCGCACCACGCCCGGCGCGAACTGGCCGACGCGCAGGCCGTTGATGAACGGATCGTCGGGCTTGATCTTTCCGACCAGCTCGCGCAGCGCCGGGTTGAGCTCGATCCCGTTGATGTCGACCGCCAGCCGCGGCGGGCTGCCCACCACCAGTTGCTGCGAGCTGAGCCGGCCATCGGACTCGATGGTGACACGCGTGTAGTCGGCCGCAGGCCAGACCCGCACCGCCATGATGGTGGCGCCACGGGCGATCTCGTGCAGGCCCAGCAGCAGCGCGATGCTGCCGCCCTGCAGCAGCACGCGCCTTTTCAGTCCTCTGGCCTTCATGCGGCGTCGGCAAGCAGGCGCGTGCCTCGCTCGGTATGGGCGCGCAGCGTCACGGTGCGGGTGTCGTCGGTCATTGCTTCGATTTTAATAGCGAGGTCCGCAAGCGGAATGCGCCCCGCCGCGTTCTCGGGCCATTCGGCCAACTTGACCCCCGGACCCGCGAAGATGTCACGGAAGCCGGCGTCCTCCCATTCGCGCGGGTCGCTGAAGCGGTAGAAGTCGAAATGGAAGATCGCCAGCCCGTCGGGCGCCTCGTGCGGCTCCACCACCGCGTAGGTCGGGCTCTTGATGCGCCCGGCGATGCCGAGCGCGCGCAGCAGGTGGCGCACGAAGGTGGTCTTGCCGGCGCCCAGGTCGCCCTGCAGCGAGATGAAGGCATCGCGCAGGGCGGGCGAGCGCGCCAGCGCCTGCGCCAGGACGCCAGTGTCGTCTTCGGTTCGCCAGACCTGGGTGGCGCTGTGCGTTTCTACAATCGGAAGGTGATCGGCAGCCATCAACTCGTCAACAGGATTCAGGCCTTGGCCCGGGAGCTCGGATTCTCCCAAATCGGCGTCGCGGGCGTCGACCTGTCGAGCGCAGAGGCCGGATTGATGCAATGGCTGGCCGAAGGCTTCCATGGCGAGATGCACTACATGGCCGCGCACGGCACCCGTCGCGCGAGGCCGGCCGAGCTGGTGCCGGGCACGGTGTCGGTGATCACCGCGCGCATGGACTACCTGCCGCGCGCCACGCCGGACGACTGGCAGGCCGTGGAGTTCGCGCGGCTCGAGCGGCCCGGCGAAGGCATCGTCTCGCTCTATGCCCGCGGCCGCGACTACCACAAGGTGCTGCGCTCGCGGCTGGCCAGGCTGGCCGAACGCATCGCCGCCGAGGTCGGTCCTTTCGGCCACCGCGCCTTCACCGATTCGGCGCCGGTGCTCGAAGCCGAGCTGGCCTCGCGCAGCGGGCAGGGCTGGCGCGGCAAGCACACGCTGGTGCTCGATCGCGAGGCCGGCTCGATGTTCTTTCTCGGCGAGATCTATGTCGACATGGCGCTGCCTCCCAGCGAGCCGGTCACGCCRCACTGCGGCAGCTGCAGCGCCTGCATCGACATCTGCCCGACGCGCGCGATCATCGCGCCGCATCGGCTGGACGCGCGGCGCTGCATCTCCTACCTGACGATCGAGCATGCCGGAGCGATCCCGCTCGAGCTGCGCCCCCTGATCGGCAACCGCATCTACGGCTGCGACGACTGCCAGCTCGTCTGCCCATGGAACAAGTTCGCCAAGAAGAGCGCGCTGCCCGACTTCGATGCCCGCGACGGGCTCACCGGCCGCCAGCTCGGCGAGCTGTTCGCCTGGAGCGAGGAGGACTTCCTGCGCTTCACCGAAGGCAGCCCGATCCGCCGCATCGGGCATGAGCGCTGGCTGCGCAATGTGGCGGTGGCGCTGGGCAATGCGCTGCGTGCCGGGGAGCCGGGTGCGCGCGAGGCGCTGGCCACTCGCCGCGCCGACCCGAGCGCGCTGGTGCGCGAGCATGTCGAGTGGGCGCTGGCGTTCAGTGCCGGATGATGGCCGAGATGTACGCCGTGCCGGTGTCGAGCGAGCGCATCGAACTGAGGCGCATCGAGGCGTACTTCAGAGCCGGGTTGTTGATCAGCTTGCCGACGAAGTGGCCGTTGAAGCGCGTATCCCGGCAGCCGGTCGCCACCAGGTCGATCGAGGCGTTGGCCGGCGTGATGTAGTCCATGCTCGACCCGGCCAGCGTGCAGTCCGCCTCGGGCACCGCGCCGTACACCGAGCCATCGAGCTCGATCTGCAAGCTGCCCGCGAACACCGCCGGCGGGCCCTCGGCGCCCGTGTCCGGCTGGGCGACGTAGAACAGGAAGGGGCCGCTCCAGGTCCCTTGGTAGTGGGTGTATTCCTGCGCCTGCGCTATCGCCGTCCATGTCGAAGCGACGGCGACGGCAGCCAGAAGTGGGTAGCGCATCGCCGCATGGTAGCGGGTCGAGGCCCGGGCCTGTTCACAGGCCCTAGCGAATGAGCGCCAGCGCAAAAGGCAGGCTGGCCACGCCGAACAGCGTCGACAGTGTCACCAGCCCCGCGACGTAGGGGCCGTTGTAGCCCATGCGCGTCGCCAGCACATAGGCGCTCGACGCGGTCGGAACAGCCGCGAAGGTCAGCAGCACCGCGGCCTGGGCCGGATGCAGCTGCAGCACCACGGCGAGCCCCCAGCCGATGAGCGGCAGCAGCAGGTGGCGGATCGTGAGCACCGACACCGCCAGTACCTTGCCGCGCGCAATGGTGGCGAACTGCATGCCGGCGCCTGCCGCCATCAGCCCCAGCGCCAGCGAGGCCGCGCCGATGCGCGTGAGCGTCGGCTCGATCCAGCCCGGTACGCCCAGGCCGAGCAGGTTGGCGGCGAGCCCGCTCAGCGTCGCGATGATCAGCGGGTTGCGAAGCAGCTGGCGCGCCAGCCCGGTCTGCGCATGCCGCGCCATCGGCCAGACCGCCGCGATGTTGAACATCGGCACGCAGACCCCGATCAGCACCGCGATCATCAGGAGTCCCTCGGGGCCTGCGATCCGGTCGGCCAGCGCCAGGCAGATGAAGGAATTGAAGCGAAACGCGATCTGCGCGCTGGCTGCGTGGTCGCGGCGGTCGATGTGCTCCCCGATGCCCGGCAGGAAGGGCAGGGCATAGGCCAGCGCGATGCCGCTGAGGCCGACGCCGACCCCGGCGGTCAGCAGGTTCGAGGTGGCTCCGAAGTCGAGCGGACTGCGCACGATCGAGTGGAACAGCAGCACCGGAAAAAGAAAGTAGTACACCAGGCTCTCGACCTGATCCCAGACGCGGCGGTCGAGGGGCGTGTAGCGGCACAGCAGCCAGCCGCAGGCGATGAGGGAGAAATCGGGGAAGAGGAGCTGGGCATAGTTCACCGCTTCGAGGATATCCGCCCCGGCCGTGGGTTATCCACGTGGTGCCGGCCGGGGCCACCCGTTAGCATCCGCACTTTCGTTTCTTGGCCCGAGGAGGCTATCAATGCAACGTCGTCAATGGAGTGCAGTCGTCGGTGCGGCCGCGCTGTTCGCGGTCGCTGGTTCGAGCTGGGCGCAGGGCTACCCGAACAAGCCGATCGAACTCCAGGTGCCTTTCGCACCCGGTGGCACCACGGACATCGTGGCGCGCGTCATTTCGGAKCCGCTGGGCAAGGCGCTCGGACAGAACGTGATCGTGATCAACAAGGCCGGCGGCGGCGGCATCGTGGGGGCCGCCGAAACCGCGCGCGCCGCGCCCGACGGCTACAAGCTCGGCGTCGCGACGGTGTCGAGCACGGCCGCCAATCCGGCCATCAACCCGAAGGTGCCCTACGACCCGATCAACGACTTCACGCCGATCGTGAACATCGCGGCGACGCCGAACATCATCGCGGTGCACCCGAGCTTTCCGGCCAAGAACTATGCCGAGTTCGTGGCCGAACTCAAGAAGAACCCGGGCAAGTATTCGTACGCCTCGTCGGGCACGGGCGGCATCGGCCATCTGTTGATGGAGCTGTACAAGAACCTGACCAACACCTTCGTGACCCACATTCCGTACCGCGGCGCCGGACCGGCGCTCAACGACGTGGTGGCCGGGCAGGTGGCGATCATTTTTGACAACATCCCATCGGCGCTGCCCTTCATCCAGACCGGCAAGCTGGTGCCGATCGTGGTGTCCGCGCCGCAGCGCCTGGCCGCGCTGCCGAATGTGCCGACCTTCAAGGAAGTCGGCCTGGAGCCGGTCAACCGCATGGCCTACTACGGCATCCTGGGGCCCAAGGGCCTGCCGAAGGAAGTGGTCGACAAGGTCAACGCCGGCGTCAAGAAGTCGGTCGAGGACCCGGCGGTGCGCAAGCGCATCGAGGACACCGGCTCGCTGATCGTGGCCAACACGCCCGAGCAGTTCGCGGCCCAGATCAAGGCCGAGTACGAGATCTACAAGCAGGTGGTCGCGAAGCAGAAACTCTCGCTGGATTGAATTGGCTCGCCCCCAGGTTGGCTCACTTCGTGTAGCCGCCCACCCCCTACCGGGGGCAACACCAGCGGACTGGCAAAGCCAGATCCGCGGTGTTTCACCAACGGGCCTGGCTGCGCCGGCCTTTTTGCTGCCTTTTTGTTATCTTGCGGCGCATGACAACTGACGCCGCCGAGACGCTTTCCGATACGCCCGAGATCGACGACTTCGTCGATGCGCTGTGGCTCGAGGACGGCCTGTCGAAGAACACGCTCGCGGCCTACCGCCGCGATCTCGCGCTGTTCGCCCAATGGCTGCGCGTCCAGCGCGGCAAGCCGCTCGACGCCGCGCTGGAAAGCGACCTGCAGGCCTACATGGGCGCGCGCCTGTCCGACAAGGGCAAGGCGACCTCGGCCAATCGCCGGCTCACCGTGTTCAAGCGCTACTACCGCTGGGCCTTGCGCGAGCACCGCATCGCCGCCGACCCGAGCCTCAGGCTGGCGCCGGCCCGGCAGATGCCGCGCGCGATCAAGACCTTGTCGGAGAAGCAGGTCGACGACCTGCTGGCGGCGCCTGACGTCGACACGCCGCTGGGGCTGCGCGATCGTGCGATGCTCGAGCTGATGTATGCCAGCGGGCTGCGGGTCAGCGAGCTGGTCGCGCTCAAGGTGTTCGAGCTGAGCCTCAACGACGGCGTCATCCGCGTGCTGGGCAAGGGCAGCAAGGAGCGGCTGGTTCCCTTCGGCGGCGAGGCACGGCGCTGGATCGAGCGTTATCTGCTCGATGCGCGGCCCTTGATCCTCGATGGCCAGCAGACGCCGGACCTGTTCGTCACCGCGCGCGGGGCGGGCATGACGCGCGTGATGTTCTGGATCATCGTCAAGAAGAACGCGCTGGCCGCCGGCATCCACGTGCCGCTGTCGCCCCACACGCTGCGCCATGCCTTCGCCACCCACCTGCTCAACCATGGCGCCGACCTGCGTGCGGTGCAGCTGCTGCTGGGCCACGCCGACATCTCGACCACCACGATCTACACGCACGTGGCGCGCGAGCGCTTGAAGCAGATGCACGCGAAGCATCATCCCCGGGGGTAGGGTGGCTCGCCCCCAGGTTGGGCTCACTGCGTGTAGCCCGCCCAGCCGGCAGAATGCCGGCATTGACCATTCATCGCAGGAGTCGCATCGATGCCCTTGACCGTCCGTCCCCGTGCCCTGGCCGCCGCGCTCGGCCTTGTTGTCTTCAGCGCCGTCGCATCGGCGCAGGCGGTGCCCAAGACCATCCGGCTGGTGGTTGCCTATCCCTCGGGCGGCGTCAGCGACGTGGTGGCGCGGGCGCTGGCCGACAAGCTGGCCGCGCAGCTCGGCAGTACGCTGGTGGTCGAGAACAGGGCTGGCGCCAGCGGCACGATCGGCGTGGATGCGGTCGCCAAGGCGGCGCCCGACGGCGCCACCCTGGGCTTCTCGGCCATCAGTCCGCTGGTGCTGAACCCGCACCTGGGCCGCTCGCCCTTCGATCCGATCAAGGACATCGCGCCGGTGGCGAGCGTCATGTACTCGCCGGTGCTGCTGATGGCGACACCGGCGACCGGCATGCGCGACCTGCGCAGCCTGCTCGAAGACGCCCGGGCGCGCCCCGGCGCGGTGCGCTGGGCCACGTCCGGCCAGGCCTCGCTCGGCCACATCGTGCTGGAGCAACTGCGCGCGGCGGCCAAGGTCGACATCACGCACATTCCGTACAAGGGCGGCGCCCAGCAGCTCAGCGATGCGATCGGCGGCCAGTTCGAGATCCTGTCGACCAACGCGGGGCCGGCCGTCTCGGCGCAGATCCAGGCCGGCAAGCTGCGGCCGCTCGCGGTCGGCGCGCCGGCGCGGCTGGAGAACCTGCCGAAGGTCGCCACGCTGGCCGAACTGGGTTACCCCGGGGCCAACCTGTCCTCGCAGTTCGGCGTCTTCGCGCCCGCGGGCACGCCGGCCATCCTGATCGAGAAGTACAACGTGGAGATCAACAAGGCGCTGGCCAGCCCCGACCTGCGCGCCAAGCTGCTGGCGACCGACAACGTCCCCACCGGCGGCCGCGCAGAAGCCTTCGCCAACGAGATCGCGACGGAATACGAGAACAACGCCCGGATCGTGAAAGCCGCGGGCATACGGGCTGATTGAACAGGCCCGCGTGGCTTGACCATCCGGTTTACCTACCTTATAGTAGGTAGATGATTGCTGCAAACACCTTGGCTGGCGCCACCACGCGCGAGCAGATCCTGGGCGTGGCGCGGGAGCTGATCCAGACCCGCTCCTACCTCGGCTTCAGTTTCCAGGACGTGGCGGACCGGGTCGGCATCCGCAAGGCGAGCCTGTACCACCACTTCGCGACCAAGGAGGCGCTCGGCGTCGAGGTGCTGCGCGCGGCGGCGCAGGCGTTCAAGGACTGGACCGCCAAGCCGCGCAGCACGCCGCAAGCCTCGCTCGATGCCTACTTCCGGATGTACCGCAACGGCCTGCATGCGGGCGAGGGCGTCTGCCCTGCGGGTGCGTTGGCACCGGGCTGGGACTGCATCGACGAGGAACTCAGGCGGGCCGTGCGCGATTTGCGCAACGCGCAGATCCTCTGGCTGACCGGCGTGCTCGGGGCCTTGTCGCCGGGCGGCAAGGTCGGCGCTTCCGCCAGCTATGTGTTCGCCGCCTGCCAGGGCGCCCTGCTGTCGGCGCGCATGACCGGGCAGGTCGAGGATTTCGACGAGGCCATCGACCAATTGAAGCATTCGCTTGCGAGCTGAGCGACGGAAGTTCCCAGGGCACGCCTCGGCGCGCCCTATTTTTGGCAAGAAAAACTACCGATTGGTTGGTAGTCAACCGGAGTAAAACCATGAAAGCCGTCATCGCGGGCTATGTTCGTTCCCCGTTCCATTTTGCGAAGAAGGGCGCACTGGCCGGTATCCGGCCCGACACGCTGGCCGCGCAGGTGGTCGGCGGCCTGCTGCGGCGCACCGATCTCGATCCCGCGCTGATCGAGGACGTGATCCTCGGCTGCGCCTACCCCGAGGCGGCCCAGGGCAACAACCTGGCGCGCATCGTCGGCCTGCTGGCCGGGCTGCCGCACGAGGTCGGCGGCATGACGGTCAACCGCTTCTGCGGCTCGTCGATGCAGGCGATCCACATCGCGGCCGCGCAGATCGAAGCCGGCATGGGCGAGGCCTTCCTCTGCGTCGGCGTGGAGTCGATGACGATGGTGCCGCAGGGCGGCTTCAACTTTTCGCCCAACCCCGAATTGCTGGCCGGCACCGACGCCTACATCTCGATGGGCGAGACCGCCGAGAACGTCGCCGAACGCTGGAAGGTCAGCCGAAGCGATCAGGAGGCGCTGGCGGTGCAGTCGCACCGCAAGGCCGCCGAAGCGCGCGAGCAGGGTCGGCTGGCCGACGAGATCGTCGCCATCGCGCTGCCCGGCGGCGACAGCGTCACGGCCGATGGCTGCATCCGCCCGGCGACCTCGGCTGAAGCGCTGGCCGCGTTGCGGCCCGCGTTCCGCCCCGAAGGCGTCGTGACCGCGGGCACCTCCTCGCCGCTGACGGACGGCGCCGCCGTGGTGCTGGTCACGAGCGACGCCTTTGGCGCCCGCCACGGGCTGCAGGCACTGGCACGGATCAAGTCCTTCGCCTCGGTGGGTGTCGACCCGGCCGTGATGGGCATCGGGCCGATCCCGGCCACGCGCAAGGCGCTGGCGCGTGCCGGCCTCACGGCGGCCGACCTCGACGTGGTCGAGATCAACGAGGCCTTCTCGTCGCAGGCGCTGGCCTGCATCCGCGAACTGGGGCTCGATCCGGACAAGGTCAACCTCGACGGCGGCGGCCTCGCGATCGGCCACCCGCTGGGCGCCACCGGCGCGCGCATCACCGGCAAGGCGGCTTCGCTGCTGGTGCGCGAGAACGGGCGCTATGCGCTGGCCACGCAATGCATCGGTGGCGGGCAGGGCATTGCAACGATCCTCGAGCGCGTCTGACAATGACCCACCCAACGACAGTGGAAGTCCCCATGCCCGAATCCAGCGCCTCGACACCCAGGCTGTACCTCGAAGACCTTGCGCCCGGCGATCGCTTCACGAGCGGCGAGCATGCGCTCGATGCCGCGCAGATCATCGACTTCGCCACCCGCTTCGATCCCCAGCCCTTCCATCTCGACCCGGAGGCGGCGCAGCGCACCTTCTTCCAGGGCCTTGCGGCCAGCGGCTGGCACACGGCGGCGATCACGATGAAGCTGCTGGTCGAAAGCGGCATTCCGCTGGCCGACGGCATCATCGGCTCGGGCGGCGAACTCAGCTGGCCCAAGCCGACCCGGCCGGGCGACGTGCTGCACGTCGAGAGCGAGGTGGTCGAGGTGGTTCCCTCGCGTTCGCGACCCGAGCGCGGCATGGTGCAGATGCGCTGCGAAACGCTGAACCAGCACGGCGACGTGCTGCAGCGCTTCTCGCCGAAGCTGGTGGTGTCGAAGCGGCCTTCGTAGCCGCGCTCAGCCCTGCTGCAGGCCCAGCAGTTCCTCGTCGGTGAAGCCGGCCAGGGCCCGGGCTTCGAGGTTGAACGGCGCCCGCAGACGCGGCGCCTCGTGCCGCCGGTAGAGCAGGCGGTAGTGGGCGATCGGCTCGAACCCGTCGCGCTCGCACAGCCAGCGGTACCAGTGGTTGCCGATCGCCACATGGCCGACCTCGTCGCGCAGGATGATGTCGAGGATGGCGCAGGCCGCCAGCGCATCGGGGGTGCCGACCCGGCGCAGCTTGGCCTGGATCAGCGGCGTCGCGTCCAGGCCGCGCGCTTCCAGCGTGCGCGGCACCAGCGCCATGCGGGCGAGCACGTCGTCCCGGGTCTTCTCGCACATGGACCAGAGGCCGTCGTGGCCGCTGAAGTCGCCGTAGGCATGACCCATGGTGCGCAGCTGCGTGTGCAGCAGCGTGAAATGCTGCGCCTCCTCGTCGGCCACGCGCAGCCAGTCGCGGTAGTAGGCCTCGGGCATGCCGTCGTAGCGCCAGGCGGCATCGAGCGCCAGGTTGATCGCGTTGAATTCGATGTGGCAGATCGAATGGATCAGCGCGGCGCGGCCTTCGGGCGTGAAGGGCGAGCGCTTCTCGACCGCGGTCGCCGACACGCGCAGCGGGCGTTCGGGGCGGCCCGGGACGCCGGCATCGTCGCCGGCGACGCGCAGCGGCAGGCTGTCGATCGACCCCGGCCCGAGGCCGGCGACCAGGRTCCGGGTCGCGGCCACCTTGAGGTCGGGGTCGGTGAGGCGCAGCGCGGCCAGGGCGCCAAGGCGGGGATGCATCCCTACAATTCTAGTTTTTGTTCTTCTGGAGACACACGCGATGGCCCTCTATGAACTCGACGGCGTGGCGCCGCAACTCGCCGAAGGTGCCTGGGTCGCCGACAGTGCGCAGGTCATGGGCAACGTCGTCCTGGGCGAGAACGCGAGCATCTGGTTCGGCGCCGTGCTGCGCGGCGACACCGAGGCCCTCACCATCGGGCGCAACAGCAATGTGCAGGACCTGTCGGTGCTGCATGCCGACATCGGCTGTCCGCTCACGATCGGCGACAACGTCACGGTCGGCCACCAGGTGATGCTGCATGGCTGCACCGTCGGCGACAACTCGCTGATCGGCATCCAGGCGGTGGTCTTGAATAACGCCAGGATCGGCCGCAACTCGAT
>NZ_JBFUCI010000089.1:0-18128 GCF_056405335.1 Variovorax sp. P1_H12_2 | reverse complement strand
GCAGAACCAGGCGGTGTCGACGCTGACCGCGATGTCGCAGGCCGCGACCAGCCCCATGCCACCGGCATAGACATCGCCCTGCACGCGCGCGAGGGTGGGCTTGGGGCATTCAGCGATGGTGCGCAGCATCGCCGCCAGCTTGCCCGCGTCGGCGATGTTCTCGTCGCGCGTGTAGTCGGCCATGCGCCGCATCCAGTTCAGGTTGGCGCCCGCACAGAAGGCCGGGCCGTTCGCGCCGAGCACGACGGCCCTGACCTGCGGCGAAGCGCCGGCTTCGGTGAAGGCCTGCGTCAGCTCGGCGATCACGACGTCGTCGAAGGCATTGCGCGCATCGGGCTGGTCGAGCCAGATGCGCGCGATCGCGCCCTCGATCGACAGGCCGAGCTTGGTGAAGGACGTGCTCATGTCGTTCTCGCTTCCTGTTGCAGCAGATAGACCCAGTCCAGCTCGGCCCCGGGTTGGACCATCGCGGTCAGCGCGGCGGTGAGCTGGCCGCGGTGATGGGTCGCATGGTTGAAGACATGGCCGAGCGCCGGCGCGAACGGAATGCGCACCTCCTCGCCATTGTTGCGCGTATAGGCCAGATCGCCATCGAAGCGCTCCGGCGCCAGGCTCGAGAGCCAGGGGCTCCAGCGCGTGACGGCCTCGCCAAGCGCCTCGCAGACCTCGCCGCGGCCCGTGTGCAGTTCGGTGTCGAGCGGCAGGCGCAGCGACTTGCCTTCGGCGAAGCGCGCGAACCAGATCGTGTCGGTCAGCAGCAGGTGGTTGACCGTGCGGTGCACCGAGCGAAAGTAGAGGCCGCAGTCGCGGTGCCAGTCCGCATCGGACAGGCCCGCGAGGTTCGAAGCGATCAGCTTCTGCGTGGCCCAGACGTGGTAGCGCGCGAGGCTGGAGAAGTAGTTCGGCAACGTCATGGCGCTCACATGCGGAAGATGCCGAACTTCGGCTCGGGGATCGGCGCATTGCGCGACGCAGCCAGGCCCAGCGCCAGCACGCGGCGGGTGTCGGCCGGGTCGATGATGCCGTCGTCCCACAGCCGCGCGGTGGCGTAGTAGGGATGGCCCTGGACCTCGTACTGCTGGCGGATCGGCGACTTGAAGGCTTCTTCCTCCTCCGCGCTCCACTGCCCGCCCTTGGCCTCGATGCCGTCGCGCTTGACGGTGGCGAGCACGCTCGCGGCCTGCTCGCCGCCCATCACGCTGATGCGCGCGTTGGGCCACATCCAGAGAAAGCGCGGCGAGTACGCGCGCCCGCACATGCCGTAGTTGCCGGCGCCGAAGCTGCCGCCGATGATGATGGTGAACTTGGGCACGTTGGCCGTGGCCACCGCGGTCACCATCTTGGCGCCGTGGCGCGCGATGCCCTCGTTCTCGTACTTGCGACCGACCATGAAGCCCGTGATGTTCTGCAGGAACACCAGCGGCGTCTTGCGCTGGCAGCACAGCTCGATGAAGTGGGCGCCCTTCTGCGCCGACTCGCTGAAGAGAATGCCGTTGTTGGCGACGATGCCCACCGGCATGCCCTCGATCTCGGCGAAGCCGCAGACCAGCGTSCTGCCGWAGMGCGACTTGAACTCGTGGAACTCGCTGCCGTCGACGACGCGGGCGATGATCTCGCGGACGTCGAAGGGCTTGCGGGTGTCGACCGGGATCACGCCATACAGTTCCTCCGCAGGGTAGACGGGGGCGCTGACCACGGAAGGACCGGGCGCCTGCGCCCGGTTGTCGCCTAGATTCTTCACCGCCGCGCGCGCCAGCGCCAGCGCATGGAGGTCGTTCTGCGCCAGGTGATCGGCCACGCCCGACAGCCGCGTATGGACGTCGCCGCCGCCCAGGTCCTCGGCGGTGACGACCTCGCCGGTGGCCGCCTTCACCAGCGGCGGGCCGCCCAGGAAGATGGTGCCCTGGTTCTTGACGATGATGCTTTCGTCGCTCATCGCCGGCACGTAGGCGCCGCCGGCGGTGCAGGAACCCATCACGACCGCGATCTGGGCGATGCCCTGCGCGCTCATCTGGGCCTGGTTRTAGAAGATGCGGCCGAAGTGGTCGCGGTCCGGAAACACCTCGTCCTGGTTCGGCAGGTTGGCGCCGCCGGAGTCGACCAGGTAGATGCAGGGCAGGCGATTCTGCTCGGCGATCTCCTGCGCGCGCAGGTGCTTCTTGACCGTGACCGGGTAGTAGGTGCCGCCCTTCACCGTGGCGTCGTTGCAGACGATCATGCAGTCGACGCCGCTGACCCGGCCGATGCCCGCGATCAGGCCCGCGCCCGGCGCCGCGCCGTGGTACATCGCATGCGCGGCGAGCGGGGCCACTTCGAGAAAGGGCGTGCCCGGGTCGAGCAGTTGCGCCACGCGGTCGCGCGGCAGCAGCTTGCCGCGCGCCGTGTGCTTGCTGCGCGCGGCCTCGCCGCCGCCGGCCTCGACCTTGGCGAACTGCGCGTGCAGGTCGTCGACCAGTGCGCGCATGGCGCTGGCATTGGCCTGGAATTCCGCCGAGCGGGCATTGAGTTTCGTGTCCAGCTTCATGCGGTCTTGTCCTCGTCCAGTCCCAGTTGGTGCTTCATTGCTTCGCGAATCTTGAACTTCTGGATCTTGCCCGTGACCGTCATCGGAAACTCGGTCACGAACTCGATGTACCTCGGCACCTTGTAGTGCGCGATCTGCCCCTTGCAGAACTCGCGCACCTCGTCGGCGCTCAGGCTCTGGCCCGGCTTGGCGATGATCCAGGCGCAGAGCTCCTCGCCGTATTTCCTGTCGGGCAGGCCGACCACCTGCACGTCCTGCACCTTGGGGTGGCGGTACAGGAACTCCTCGATCTCGCGCGGGTAGATGTTCTCGCCGCCGCGGATCACCAGGTCCTTGATGCGGCCGACGATGTTGACGTAGCCCTCGGCGTCCATGGTGGCGAGGTCGCCGGTGTGCATCCAGCCGTCTGCATCGATGGCTTCGCGAGTCTTCTCCTCGTCTTCCCAGTAGCCGTGCATGACCGAGTAGCCGCGCGTGCAGAACTCGCCCGTCTCGCCCGGCGCGACGATCTCGCCCGTCACCGGATCGATGACCTTGATTTCCAGGTGCGGCTGCACCATGCCGACGGTGGACACGCGCTTGGCGAGCGGCGTGTCGGTCGAGCTCTGGCAGCTCACCGGACTGGTCTCGGTCATGCCGTAGGCGATGGTGATGTCGCGCAGGTGCATCTGGTCGACCACCCGCTTCATGACCTCGGTCGGACACGGCGATCCGGCCATGATGCCGGTGCGCAAGGTCGAGAAGTCGAACTCCTTGAAGCGCGGGTGGTCGAGTTCGGCGATGAACATGGTCGGCACGCCGTGCAGCCCGGTGCATTTCTCGGCCTGCACCGTCCGCATCACCGCCAGCGGGTCGAAGCCGTCGTTCGGGTAGACGATGGTCGCGCCGTGCGTGAGGCAGGCCAGGTTGCCCAGCACCATGCCGAAGCAGTGGTAGAGCGGCACCGGGATGCAGAGGCGATCGACCGGCGTGAGCTTCATGCACTCGCCGATGAAGAAGCCGTTGTTCAGGATGTTGCGGTGCGTCAGCGTGGCGCCCTTCGGGAAGCCGGTGGTGCCGCTGGTGAACTGGATGTTGATCGGGTCGGTGGCCTTGAGCGTCTTCGCGATCGCGTCGACCTGCGGGTCGTCGGCGCGGCCGCTGTCGTGCAGCGCCGAGAAGCGCAGCAGCCCCGGCAGCTCGCCTTCTTCGCCGGCCGCATCGATCCAGGCCACCGTGCGCAGGTGCGGCAGCCGGGCGGCCTTCAGTGCGCCGGGCGCCGCCGCAGCCAGCTCGGGCGCCAGCTCGCGCAGCATGCCGACGTAGTCGCTGGTCTTGAAGCTCTTCATCGTCACCAGCGCCTTGCACGCGACCTTGTTGAGCGCGTACTCGAGCTCCGAGGTGCGATAGGCCGGGTTGATGTTGACCAGGATGATGCCGACCTTGGCGGTGGCCAGCTGCATCAGCACCCAGGGCGCATTGTTGTGCGACCAGATGCCGACGCGGTCGCCGGGCGCCAGCCCCAGCCCGAGCAGGGCGCTGGCCAGCCGGTTGACCTCGCGCTGCAGTTCGCGGTAGCTGTAGCGCTTGCCCTCGTGCACGCTGACCAACGCCTCGTGGTCGCCCTGCCGCGCGGCCATGTCGTCGAAGAAGTCGCCGAGGGTCTGTTCGATCAACGTCACGTCGGTGGCGCCCTGCGCCAGGCTGCGCGTCAAGGTCATGGCAACTCCTTCAGGCGGTTTCGGCGAACAGCTCGCGGCCGATCAGCATGCGCCGGATCTCGCTGGTGCCGGCGCCGATCTCGTACAGCTTGGCGTCGCGCCACAGCCGGCCGACCGGAAACTCATTGGTGTAGCCCACGCCGCCCAGCGCCTGGATCGCCTCGCCGGCCATCCAGGTCGCCTTCTCGGCCGAATAGAGGATCGCGCCGGCCGCATCCTTGCGGAAGGTGCGCGCATGGTCGCTGCGGTCGCAGGCCTTGCCGACGGCATAGACGTAGGCGCGCGTGGCCTGCCAGGTCGAATACATGTCGGCCAGCTTGCCCTGCATCAACTGGAACTCGCCGATGCTCTGGCCGAACTGCTGGCGCTCGTGGACGAAGGGCAGCACCGCGTCCATGCAGGCCGCCATGATGCCCAGCGGACCGCCCGACAGCACGGCGCGCTCGAAGTCGAGGCCGCTCATCAGCACCTTGGCGCCCAGGCCCTCGCCGCCCAGCACGTTCTCCTCCGGCACCTCGCAGTTGTCGAAGTAGAGCGGGAAGGTGTTGGAGCCACGCATGCCGAGCTTGTCKAGCTTGGTGCCGGCCGAGAAGCCCTTGAAGCCCTTCTCGACGATGAAGGCGGTCATGCCGCGGGCGCCCATCTCGGGCTCGGTCTTGGCGTAGATCACCAGCGTGTCGGCGTCGCCGCCGTTGGTGATCCACATCTTGCCGCCGTTGAGCACGTAGCGGTCGCCCTTCTTCTCGGCGCGCAGCTTCATGCTCACCACGTCGGAGCCGGCATTGGGTTCGCTCATCGCCAGTGCGCCCACGTGCTCGCCGCTCACCAGCTTGGGCAGGTACTTCTTCTTCTGCGCCGCGCTGCCGTTGCGGTGGATCTGGTTGACGCAGAGATTGGAGTGTGCGCCGTAGGAAAGCCCGACCGAGGCCGAAGCGCGCGAGACTTCTTCCATCGCGACGATGTGCGCGAGGTAGCCGAGCTCGGTGCCGCCGTACTCTTCCTTGACGGTCATGCCGTGCAGGCCGAGGTCGCCGAGCTTCTTCCAGAGGTCGGCCGGGAACTGGTTGTCGCGGTCGATGTCCGCCGCACGCGGTGCAATCTCGTCGGCGRCGAAGTTCTGGATCGCGTCGCGCAGGGAATCGATGGTGTCGCCCAGGTCGAAGTTCAGGCCGGGATCGTGCATGGTTTGTCTCCTTGGTCGGTCGGGCCCGCGCGCAACTGTCGCGCGGAAAGGCGCAGCTTACGCCGTGTGCCGGTGCATTTGGCGCCACAATGGTTGCAAATCGCGCCACCTCGACCGCACGCCAGCATGCCTTCGTCACCGCTCCAGAGTACCCGCCGCGCGGCCACGCCGATGGCCTTCGTGCGAGCGATCGTGCGGGGCTACGAGCGCTATGGCGTCGACCCTTCGGCGGCCTTGGCCGAGGCACAGATCGCGCCGCATGAAGTCGCCGATCCGGCCGCCCGCGTGACCGCGGCGCAATTCGAGGCGCTGTCCGGCTTCGCGATGCAGCAGCTCGACGACGAGGCGCTCGGCTGGTTCCAGCGCAAGCTGCCCTGGGGCAGCTACGGCATGCTGTGCCGGGCGTCGCTGGGCGCGCCCGACCTGGGCGTGGCGATCAAGCGCTGGTGCCGGCACCTGCGGCTGCTGACCGACGACATCACGCTCGACCTCTCGCTGGCCGGCGGCGTGGCGACGGTGTCGATCACCGAGCACCGGTCGCTGGGCGACTTGCGCGAGTTCTGCCTGGTGTCGAACCTGCGCTTCCTCCATGGCTACGCCTGCTGGGCCATCGATTCGCGGGTGTCGCTCGGCGCCACCACCTTTCCGTTCGAGGCGCCGCCGCACCGCGAGGCCTATCCCCTGATGTTCGGCGGCAGCCTGCGCTTCGGGGCCGCCAAGGCCGGCTACAGCTTCGACCCCCGCTACCTGGCGCTGCCGCTGCGGCGCGACGAGGCGGCGCTGCGCACCATGCTGCGGCGAGCCCTGCCGCTCACGGTGCTGCAATACCGCCGCGACCGACTGCTCGGGCAGCGGGTGCGCGAACTGTTGCGCAGCCGCGCCGCCGAAGCCGCCACCGCCGACGCCCTGGCGGCCCTGCTGAACCTGTCGAGCCGCACCCTGCACCGCCAGCTGATGGAAGAGGGCCTGTCGCTGCAGGCGCTCAAGGACGAGATCCGGCACGAAACGGCGGCCGACCAGTTGCGGCGGACCGACCGCCCGATCAAGCAGATCGCGCTGGCGGTCGGATTTCGCAATGAGAAAAGCTTCTCTCGCGCATTCCGGGGCTGGGCCGGCGTCGCCCCCGGCACGTTCCGGCGGCACGGCCTGCCGCCGCGCAGCGGGGCCGGGAATCCGTGAAATAGTGCGCCCGGGAAGGCCAGAAAGGGCAGCGTCCGACGCGCAGGCGGCCCGCCGCAGCCTACGATCGCCGCATGCAGCAGATTCCAGACACCGACAGCTCGGCTTTCGCCGACCTGATGGACTTCATCGCCACCTCGGGGCGGACCCGCAACCAGGGCTTCGTGACCGAAAACGCGGACCCGCTGGTGTCGCACATGTGGGCCGACCGGGCCCAGGCGATGACGCTCTCGCTCACCACGATGGCCAAGGCCTCGCTGCCGCGCGGCAACGCCTGAGCCTTCAGTCCTGGGCCGCGCCCAGCGATCTCTTCAATGCCCGGAATTCGGGCGAGCGCTGCAGCACGCTGCGCCCCGCCGCGATCAGCCGCGTCACCTCTTCATCGGTGATCGAGAACGCGGTCGGCACCTGCAGCAGCCGCTGACGCAGCTCGCCATCCGCGGCATCGCGCAGGTTGACCTGCACCACGTGGATCTCGGCGTCGGGCGCGAAGGCATCCGAAGCTTCGGGGCTGCGTGACTTGAGGTCTTCACGCCATTGGCGCGCGGTGTCGAGCAGGAACTCCTGTGTTTCCAGGGTCGCGCGCGCGCCGGCACCGAACAGCAGGGTGTCGGCCACCGCCCGGAAACCCGGCACGGTATCGCTCTGGTCGATGTTGTTGGCCGGGTCGCGCGCCGAATTGACGCTGATGACCACCAGCTTGCGCACGCTGCCGCGCGGAATTCCGACTTCCTCGAAGCTCTCGCGCAAGCCGCCGCCGACCAGCGCGCGGTCGAGCAGCCGCCGCACCGCGAGGTTGTCGGCCACGCCCCCATCGACCAGGTGGATGAAGGGCCGGCTCTGGGCGTCGAGGTAGCTGTTGGCCTGCATGCGGAACATGCGGGCCCGGTAGTTGCCGCCGCCCCGGACGGCCAGCCGCGGCACGATGCCGCGCTCGCGGCAGACCTGCGAATGGTTCTTCAGCGTCAGCGGACTCAGCAGGATCGGCACCGCCGACGAGGCCGCGACCGCGAAGGACAACGGCACGCTCTGCAGGTCCGAGCAGATCAGCGCGAACTGGTCGGCGGTGAACTCGAAGGGCGTGCCCAGCGACATGTCGGTGGCGGCGATCACCAGTTGCGGGTGGCGCGGGCTGCTCTCGACGTCGGCGTAGGTCTTGYCCTCGTAGATCTCGTCGAGCCGGCGCATCAGCAGATGGCTGCGCCCGTACCACGGCGAGGTCAGGTCGTACAGGCTGCGCGGCCTCAGCGCCTGCAGGATCAGGCTGTTCTGGAAATTCTGGCGCAGGAAATCGCGTTCGAAATCGGGCAGTTTCTCGGCGCCGAAGGCCGCATAGTAGGCCGCGAGGATGCTGCCGCCCGAGACGCCGCTGATCACGTCGGTGGCGTCGAGCAGGTCGCTGTGCCGGCCGTTCAGATCGAACGTGGTGCGTCGCAGCTCGGCCAGTACGCCATAGCCGAACGCAGCGGCGCGCGCACCGCCGCCGGACAGCGTGACGGCCACCAGGATCGTCGGATCCCGGCCCGACTCCGGCGCCATGATGACGGACAGCGACGGCGGCCGGTCGGCCAGGGGGTCGTTGAGCCACGGCCTCAGCGATGAACAGCCCGCCACGCAGGCAGCGATCAGCAGACCACAGAGCGCGCGCAGGCCGTGCATCGGGGGGTCAGGCGAACGCGGGGCGCCAGTCGGCCAGCAGCGACGGCAGTTGTTCCATGTCCGTGAAGACATGCGCCACGCCGACGGCACGCAGCGCTTCGGGCCCGCTGTGGCCCAGGTCGGTCGGGCTGTAGCCGAACACGGTGGCGCCGGCAGCGATGCCGGCCATCGCCCCGGTCACCGTGTCCTCGACCACGGCGCAGCGCGCCGGGTCGATGCCGAGCGCGGCCGCGGCGGCCAGGTAGACGTCGGGGGCGGGCTTGGAACGCGGGGTTTCGTGGCCGCTGAAGATGCGGCCCTCGAAGCAATCGAGCAGCCCGATCTTCTCGAGCTGCAATTCCACCTTGTGGCGATCGGCCCCTGAAGCGCAGGCGATGCGGCCGTCCAGCGCCGCATGCAGGGCGCGCACGGCCAGCGCGGCGTTGGGAATGGCCAGCAGGTCGCGCTCGAGCGCCTCGTTGCGGCGGCCGCGAAAGCCGTGCAGCCACTCGGGCGTGATCGCGAAGCCGGTGTTCGCCTCGATCAGCGCGGCCTCGTCCTTGACCGCCTTGCCGGTGAAGATGCGCATCGACTCCTCGGTACTGAGCTTCCAGCCGAGTTCGCCCAGCATCTCGGCGAGCACGCGGTTGGTGATGGGTTCGGAGTCGACCAGGACGCCGTCGCAGTCGAACAGGACGGCGTCGAAGGGTGGAGCTTTCATGGGAGCGATCGTAACAACGTCGCCCCCACAGAGGCATGACGACTCAGTGCTTCACCAGGCGTTCGCGTGACCTGCGTCGCATGAAACCGGCGCAGACCAATGCCAGGGATACCGCGGAACCGGCTTTGCCGGGCCACTGGTATCGCCCCCCTTGAGGGGGGGAGGCGCCGCAGGCGCTTCGGGGGATGTTTCATTTCAGGCCGGCTGGATCGGAATGTAGATCTCGCCGCCGGCCGCCTTGAACTCGGCCGACTTGCCGGCCATGCCATCCTCGACCGCATCGCCGGCCTCGATGCCGCGCTGGGCGGCGTACTCGCGCACCTCCTGCGTGATCTTCATCGAGCAGAACTTCGGGCCGCACATCGAGCAGAAGTGCGCCACCTTGCTGCTGTCCTTGGGCAAGGTCTCGTCGTGGAACTCGCGCGCGGTGTCGGGGTCCAGGCCGAGGTTGAACTGGTCCTGCCAGCGGAACTCGAAGCGCGCCTTGGACAGCGCGTCGTCGCGCGAGCGCGCTCCCGGGTGCCCCTTGGCCACGTCGGCCGCATGGGCCGCGATCTTGTACGCGATGATGCCCTGCTTGACGTCGTCGCGGTCCGGCAGGCCCAGGTGCTCCTTGGGCGTCACGTAGCACAGCATCGCGGTGCCGGCCCAGCCGATCATCGCGGCGCCGATCGCGCTGGCGATGTGGTCGTAGCCCGGCGCGATGTCGATCGTCAGCGGGCCCAGCGTGTAGAACGGCGCCTCGTGGCAGTGCTTGAGCTGCTCGTCCATGTTGGCCTGGATCAGGTGCATCGGCACATGGCCCGGGCCTTCGATCATGGTCTGGACGTCGTGCTTCCAGGCGATCTGCGTCAGCTCGCCCAGCGTGCGCAGTTCGGCGAACTGGGCCTCGTCGTTGGCGTCCGAGGCGCAGCCGGGGCGCAGGCCGTCGCCGAGCGAGAAGCTCACGTCGTAGGCCTTCATGATCTCGCAGATGTCCTCGAAGTGCGTGTACAGGAAGCTCTCCCTGTGGTGCGAGATGCACCACTTGGCCATGATCGAGCCGCCGCGCGAGACGATGCCGGTGCGCCGGTCGGCCGTGAGGTGGATGAAGGGCAGCCGCAGCCCCGCATGGATCGTGAAGTAGTCGACGCCCTGCTCGGCCTGCTCGATCAGCGTGTCGCGGTAGATCTCCCAGGTCAGGTCTTCCGCCACGCCGCCGACCTTCTCCAGCGCCTGGTAGATCGGCACCGTGCCGATCGGCACCGGGCTGTTGCGCACGATCCAGTCGCGCGTGGTGTGAATGTTGCGGCCGGTGGAGAGGTCCATCACGTTGTCGGCGCCCCAGCGGATCGCCCAGACCAGCTTCTCGACCTCTTCCTCGATGCTCGAGGTGACGGCCGAGTTGCCGATGTTGGCGTTGATCTTGACCTTGAAGTTGCGCCCGATCGCCATCGGCTCGACTTCCGGGTGGTTGATGTTGGCCGGGATGATGGCGCGGCCGCGCGCCACCTCCTCGCGCACGAATTCGGGCGTGATGATCTTCGGGATGCGGGCGCCCATCGGGTTGCCGGCCAGCCGCTTCTCGCGCGCCTCGTCGGCCATGTACTCGGCCATCCATTCGCGGCGGCCGTTCTCGCGCAGCGCCACGTACTCCATCTCGGGCGTGACGATGCCGCGCCGCGCGTAGTGCATCTGCGTCACGTTGGCGCCGGACTTCGCACGCCGCGGCGTGCGCTGCAGTGCGGCGGCGCCGGCGCGCAGTTCGGCGATGCGCCGGGCGTCGCGGTCCGCGTGCGTCGCGCCGTCGTCAAGCGCCAGGTGCAGCCGGCCTTCGTAGCTCTCGGTGTCGCCGCGCTCGGCGATCCAGGCGTCGCGCACGCCAGGCAACCCGCGACGCACATCGATGTCGGCGGCCGGATCGGTGTACGGGCCGGAAGTGTCGTAGAGCGAAACCTGTTCGCCGTTGGACAGAGCAACCTCGCGCACCGGCACCCGCAGGTCGGGCCGGCCGCCGGCGATGACGCCCTTGGTCGAGGCGGGAAAGGGCTCGCGCGTGAGCGTGAGGAGGGAGGCGAACTTGTCGTGGGCATTCATGCGGGGCACTCCGGGTTGTGGATCAACGGGTGCTCCGCGATGCCTCCTTGCGGCACCGCTCGTTCAGGGACGAGAGGGCGCCGGGGAGTCGCAGCTCTTCTTACGCTGGTATGAACCAGATCAAGTTCGCGGGTTTGGCCGCTTGGCCATCTCAGCACGCGTCTGCGTGCACCCCGGAGCGGGGCCGATTCTAGGCCGCCTGCGGCCGCAGGATCAAGCGGTTCGTGCAACCGCCAGCGGAACGACCACCCGCTTCGGCTCGGCGGCGCCGGACGCGTCGGCCGCAGTCATCGCCACCCAGGCGTCCAGCCCGCCCGCCAGCACGCGCACCCGCGGCTGGCCGGCGGCCATCAGCACGCGCGCCRCCGCGATCGCCGAGGCGTCGTCGGGGCAGTCGCAGAAAACCACCAGCTCGCGCCCATCGGCAAAGGTGTCCAGCCGCTTCGGCAACTGCTTGAGCCCGATGCCGATGGCGCCGGGGATCGCCCGCGCATCGAGGGCGCGCGCCTCGTCGGAGCGCACATCGATCACCGTCAGCCCGGCGCCCGCCGCCAGGGCTTCGCGCAAGGCCTCGACCTGGATGTGCTCGATGTCGTCGGCCTGCTGCTGCGCCAGCCGGCGTTGGCGATAGCGCCAGCCGATGAATGCCGCCAGCGCCAGCACGCCGAGCACCAGTGCGGTCAGGCCGATGTTGGAGATCACGGTCAGCACGTCCTGGATCGCGGCGTGGAAGATCCGGCCGACGAACAGGAAGGCCAGCGTCCAGATCAGCGCCGCCACGGTTTCATAGGACAGGAAGCGCAGGTTCGACATGCCGAGCGCACCCGCCATCGGCGGCGCCACCACCGACACCCCCGGCACGAACTTGGCTGCGATCAGCGACAGTCCGCCCCAGCGGCCGAGGATCGATTCGCTGCGCCTGACGCAGGAGTCGGGCGACAGCGAGATGCGGCAGAGCAGTCGCATCACGCGGTAGCCCCAGCGGCGTCCGGCCAGGAACCAGACGCCATCGCCGAGGATGTTGCCGAGCACTGCCGCCACCACCACCGCGACGAAGGACACCTGCCCGCCGACCGTCAGCCCGCCGGCGACGATCAGGAAGGGCACCGCCGGCACCGGCGCGCCGAGGCGCGTCGCCAGCGTGGCGGCGAAGACCAGGGCGGCGCCCTGGCTGGCAAGGAGTGCGACAAAGTCGTTCATGGCTTTCGGGACGTTGACAGTCGATGAGATGCTGCGCTGTTACTGGCCCTGCGTCGGAGGACGCTCGGCGGGAGCCGGCCCGGCAACCTGGGTCGCCAGGGCGCCGCGCAGGTCCAGGTCCGAGAAATAGGCGAGGCCGTGGCCGTGCGTGTTGTCGGCGTCGGCCGAGACGGCGACCGCCGTCACGTCGGGCAGGAGGTCGCCGGCCTCGTCGCCGAAGGCGCGCTTGTAGTCGGTCAGCAGGTTGCGCCGTTCGGCGATCCAGCTGCCCGGCTTGGGCGCCGCGCCCGATTCGAGCACGACCATGCGGATGCGCTTCGTGAACGCGTTGTCGAACGCGTTGCCCTTGGCTTCCTTGTTGTCCCAGACGTAACACAGGGTCTCGGTCGGCACCGCCTCGCCGGTCGCGCGGCGCGCCAGCGACAGACGGGTGCGCTCGCCGACGGACAGCCGGTCGGCCGGAAAATCGAAGAAGACGCAGACCTTGGCGGCGCCATCGTCACCCGAGCGCGTGCGCAGGTCGGCGCCCTCGACGAACGCCTCGACCCGCCAGCGCCAGGCCAGCGTGGCCTGACTGTTGAGCTCCACCCTGACGGGGTGGACCAGATTGCCGTAGGAGCCATTGGCGTCGACCTTGAGCACGCGCTGGCCCTCGAGTTGCTCGACCTCGAACCGGGTCGGAACCTTGTTGGGCAAGGTGGTGAAGTGCCACGGCGCCGGCGCCTGGGCGCCGGTCGCGCTCGAGAAGGGCGTGAGCACGGACTTGTCTTGCGCGCGCGCGTGCGGCGCGGCCATCCAGAGCAGCGCGGCCAGGGCCGGCAGGGCCATCGCGGTGCACGGCCGCCGCCAGTCTCCCGTGCGAAGAAGCGTCCTGCTGCCCATGATTCACCTCTTGGCCCCGTGGCCCGTTGAACGCGCTCGCGCTGCGCTTTCGGCGCAGCGCTCACAAGCTGCGAAGTGTGGAGCAGGAGCGGCGCGAGATAAATAGCCCAAAAGGAATTGGTCTGTCTCCCTGCGGGACACAATCCGCCTCGGACGCTATGAAATCCATAGCAAACATCCAAGGCTGCGCAACAGTCAGCGGCTGTTTCTGACTGAATCAGTCAGTGACGGTCGCCGTCGAGGTAGTACCAACGATTTTGCAGCGCGTCGTCCTCCTGGCGGACGAAACGGCTGCGCTCGTGCAGCCGGGTCGCCACGCCGGCGCTGCTGCGCTGGCGGGCGACGAACTCGACTTCTGCATGGTCGGCGTCCAGCACGGAGCGCGAGCGCACGTCGAGGCCGAGCCATTTCACGCCGGCTTCGAAGTCCAGGCTGGCCGGGCGCGTCGAGGGATGCCAGGTCGCGAGCAGGTAGTCGGCCCTTTCGAGCACGAAGGCCGTGTAGCGCGAGCGCATGAGCGACTCGGCGTCGGGTGCCGGCGTGTGGCCGAAATCGTCGATGTAGCGCCCGCAGCACTGGGCGAAAACCAGTGGCAGCTCTCGCCGGTCACGACGCCCGCAAGGACAGGGAACACGGGCGGGGCTGGGGGAGGATGCGGACATTGAGGGAGGCGTGAAAGGGGGAAGTTCCAGGGCGTATTGTGCAGACCCCCGGAAATCGCCCCCGGACGCCGCGGCGGGCTCAGGCCAGGGCGCGCTGGATCAACAGCTTCTGGATGTCCGAAGTGCCCTCGTAGATCTGGCACACGCGGACGTCGCGGTAGATGCGCTCGAGCGGAAAATCGTTGACGTAGCCATAGCCGCCCAGCGTCTGGATCGCCGCGCTGCAGACGCGCTCGGCCATCTCGCTGGCGAACAGCTTGGCCATGGCGGCTTCCTTGAGGCAGGGCCGCCCGGCATCGCGCAGGCTGGCCGCATGCCAGATCAGCTGGCGCGCGGCTTCGAGCTGGGTCGCGCAATCGGCCAGCCTGAAGCCCACCGCCTGCTGGTCGAAGATGCTGGCGCCGAAGGCCTGGCGCTCCTTGGCGTAGGCCAGCGCCACCTCGAAGGCGCTGCGCGCCATGCCCACGCTCTGCGCCGCGATGCCGATGCGTCCGCCTTCCAGCGCGCCGAGCGCGATCTTGTAGCCCTCGCCCTCCTGGCCGATCAGGTTTTCAAGCGGAACGCGACAGCCGTCGAAGTTGATCTGCGCGGTATCGCTCGAATGCTGGCCCAGCTTGTCCTCGAGCCGCGCCACGGTGTAGCCGGGGGCATCGGTCGGCACGATGAAGGCGCTCATGCCGCGCTTGCCCGCACCCTTGTCGGTGACCGCGATCACGATCGCCACCTGGCCGTTCCTGCCGCTGGTGATGAACTGCTTGACGCCGTCGATCACCCAGCCGCCGCCGTCCTTGCGCGCCGTGGTGCGCAGCGACGAGGCATCGCTGCCGGCCTGCGGCTCGGTCAGGCAGAAGGCTCCCAGCATGCGGCCCTGCGCCAACGGCTGCAGCCACTGCTTCTTCTGCTGCGCATTGCCGTAGCGCATCAGGATGGCGTTGACCGGACAGTTGGTCACGCTGATCGCGGTGCTGGTGCCGCCATCGCCGGCCGCGATCTCCTCGAGCACCAGCGCCAGCGTCAGGTAGTCCAGCCCGGCGCCGCCGTCTTCCTCGGGCACGCAGATGCCGTAGGCGCCGAGCGCCGCCAGGCCGGCATGGGCCTCCTTCGGAAAGCTGTGCTCGCGGTCCCACAGCGGTGCGTGGGGCCAGAGCTCGGCCTGGGCAAAGGCGCGCACCGCATCGCGGATCGCTTCCTGGTCGGCGCTGAGCAGCATGGCGTGTTCCTTACTTCGATTGACCGAGGTCCATGATCAGCTTGCTGGCCATGTAGAGGCGGCGCGGGATCGCGCTGGTGTCGACGTACTCGGCCTTGTCGCTGTGATAGCCGAAGCCGGGCAGGCCCAGGCTCTCGATGACCGGCTTGCCCGCCAGCGCGGCGTAGGCCGCATCGGTGCCGCCGCCGGTGCGTTCGACGATGCCGAGTTCGCCGCCGGCTTCCTTGTAGTAGGCCACGGCCTTGTCGACCAGCTTGCGGCCACCCTCGCCCGCGTTGAAGGCCGGACGCCCGCGCGTGATGAGCACCTTGACCTCGGCGTCGGGCAGCTTCTTCTGCTGGGCCTTGGCCTCGAGCGTCTTCATCGCGGCCTCGAAGTCCTCGTTCTTCGCATAGCGCACATCGGCGTTCAGCGTGGCGCTGGCCGGAATGATGTTGGAGACCGCGCCGGCCTTGGCGATGGTCCAGTTGAAGCGCAGCCCCTTGGCCTTGTCGTCGATGTCCATGGTGCGCAGCACCAGGTCGGACGCCTCGACCAGGGCATTCACGCCGAGCTCGGGTGCGGCGCCCGCATGCGAGGCCTTGCCCGTGATGTTGACCTGCACGTAGGCGATGCCCGAAGTGCCCAGCGACAGGTCTTCCTTGCCGGCGCCGGTCGGCTCGAACGAGAGCACGTAGTCGGCCTTGGCCGCCTCTTCCTGGATCAGGTCGCGCGAGCCGAAGGAGCCCTTTTCCTCGTCGGTGTTGAACAGCACCGTGATGCTGCCGAAGTCCTCGAAGCCGCGCGCCTTGAGCAGCTTGAGCGCATGCAGGATGACCGCGTTGCCGCCCTTGTCGTCGGCGATGCCGGGGCCGTAAGCCTTGTCGCCCTCGACCTTGAACGGCGCCTTGGCGAGGATGCCCTTGAGGTAGAYGGTGTCCATGTGCGAGAGCAGGAGCAGGTTCTTGCCGCCCTTGCCCTTGAGCGTGCCGACGATGTTGTCGCCGACCACGAGGCCGGCCGACTTGCTGCGCGTGACCGTGAAGCCCAGCGACTTGAGCTGCGCCTCGAGGTAGTTGCCGGCCGACGCGAGGCCCTCGGCGTCGCCGGTGCCAGTCTCGATGTTGACCAGCGCCTCGAGCGTCTTGATGACGGCGGGCTTCTCGGCGGTAGCGGCGGCGAACAGGGCCTGGTCGCGCGTCTGGCTCCAGGCGGCGGGTGCCATGAAAGCGGTGGCGAGCAGCGCGGCCAGCGCGCTGCGGGGGAAAGCCGAATGAATCAAAGACAACTCCAATGGGGACAATATTTCGATTCTAGGCAGCGCCTCACAGCAGCTCGATCGCCACCGCCGTGCCTTCGCCGCCGCCGATGCACAGCGTCGCAACGCCGCGCTTCTTGCCGCGCTGCTGCAGCGCATGGATCAGCGTGACCATGATGCGCGCGCCGCTGGCGCCGATCGGATGGCCCAGCGCGCAGGCGCCGCCATGCACGTTGACGATGTCGTGCGACACCGAGAGCTCGTGCATCAGCGCCATCGGCACCACGGCGAAGGCTTCGTTGACTTCCCAGAGGTCGACGTCCTTCACGGTCCAGCCGGTCTTCTTGAACAGCTTGGCGACCGCGCCCACCGGCGCGGTGGAGAACCACTCGGGCTGCTGCGCGTGGGTGGCATGGGCGACGATGCGGGCGATCGGCTTCGCACCGTACTTCTTCGCGCTGCCCTCGGTCATCATGACCAGCGCCGCGGCGCCGTCGTTGATCGACGAGCTCGATGCCGCGGTGATGGTGCCGCCGTCCTTCTTGAACGCCGGCTTGAGCGTCGGGATCTTGTCGAGCTTGACCTTGCCCGGGCCTTCGTCGATCTCGATCACGGTGTCGCCGCCGCGGCCCTTGACCGTGACCGCCGCGATCTCGGCCTTGAAGGCACCCGACGAGGTCGCGGCCTTGGCGCGCTCGACGCTGGCGATCGCGAAGGCGTCCTGCTGTTCGCGCGTGAACTTGTACTTGGCGGCGCAGTCCTCGCCGAAGGTGCCCATCGAGCGGCCCGGCTGGTAGGCGTCCTCGAGGCCGTCGAGCATCATGTGGTCGAAGATGCGGTCGTGGCCCATGCGGTAGCCGCCGCGGCCCTTGAGCATCAGGTAGGGGGCGTTGGTCATGCTCTCCATGCCGCCGGCCACCATCACCTCGTGCGTGCCCGCCAGCAGCATGTCGTGCGCCAGCATCGCGGCCTTCATGGCCGAGCCGCACATCTTGCTGAGCGTGACTGCGCCCGCGCTGTCGGGCAGGCCGCCCTTGTAGGCCGCCTGGCGCGCCGGCGCCTGACCCTGGCCGGCCATCAGGCAGTTGCCGAACAGCACCTCGCCGACGCTGTCGGCGGGGATCCCTGCGCGCTCGACGGCCGCCTTGATGGCGACGCCGCCCAGGTCGTGCGCCGAGAGGGAAGAAAAGTCGCCCTGGAAGCCGCCCATCGGGGTGCGGGYGGCGCCGACGATCACGATCGATTCGCTCATTTGAATTGCTCCTTAAACAGACAGTTCATACAAAAATCCTCGCAGGTCTCACGCCCCTTGCGACTGGCGCCCCAGGCCAGAAACACCGCGGATCCGGCTTCGCCGGGCCGCCGGTGTTGCCCCCGGCCGGGGGTGGGCGGGCTACACGAAGTGAGCCCAACCTGGGGGCGAGCTAAAAATACGGCGCGTGGCCGTCGTGCTTGAAGCGCTGCGCTTCATCGTAAGGAAACACATCGAGCATTTGCCCGGCCTGGATCCGCTGCTTGTGGCTCTGCCAGAAGGCGGCGTCGAGCAGGTCGGCGTGGTGGGCCATGAAGGCCTCGCGCACCGCGGGGTTGCCCAGCAGGAAGGGCTCGAAGGTCTCGGGGAAGACGTCCTTCGGGCCGACCGAATACCAGACCTCGCCGCTCATCTCGTCCTCCTCGTTGCGCGGCGTCGGCACCTTGCGGAAATTGCAGTCGGTGAGGTATTCGATCTCGTCATAGTCGTAGAACACCACCTTGCCGCCGCGCGTGACGCCGAAGTTCTTCCACAGCATGTCGCCCGGGAAGATGTTCGCCGCCACCATGTCCTTGATCGCATTGCCGTACTCGATCACCGCGTGCTCCAGCTGCTTGCCCGCCCGCTTGGCATGCTCGGGCTGCTCGAGCAGGTCGAAGGACTC
>NZ_JBFUCI010000088.1:0-18159 GCF_056405335.1 Variovorax sp. P1_H12_2 | reverse complement strand
AGGGCAATCCGTTCTGGGTCATCGCGCCGACGCTCGGACACTTCCACAAGCTGCTGTTCGAGACCGCCTATCCGCAGTGGCTGTGGAACACGGTGCTGGTGTCGGTGGTGTCCACCTTCGGTTCGCTGGTGGTGTCGGTGCTGGCCGCCTATGCGATCGAGCGGCTGCGCTTCAAGGGCTCGCGCCAGACCGGACTGGCGATCTTCCTGGCCTACCTGGTGCCGCCGTCGATCCTCTTCATTCCGCTGGCCAACGTGGTCTTCAATCTCGGGCTCTTCGACACCCGCTGGGCCCTGGTGCTGACCTACCCGACCTTCCTGATCCCGTTCTGCACCTGGCTCTTGATGGGCTACTTCCGCTCGATCCCGGCCGAGCTCGAGGAGTGCGCGCTGATCGACGGCGCCAGCCGCTGGCAGATCCTGGTCAAGATCGTGCTGCCGCTGGCGGTGCCGGGCCTGATCTCTGCCGGCATCTTCGCCTTCACGCTGTCGTGGAACGAGTTCATCTACGCGCTGACCTTCGTCTCCTCGTCGGAGATCAAGACGCTGCCGGTCGGCGTCGTGACCGAGCTGGTGCAGGGGGACGTCTACCAGTGGGGGCCGCTGATGGCCGGCGCGCTGCTGGGGTCGCTGCCGGTGGCCTTCATCTACTCGTTCTTCGTCGAGTACTACGTCTCGGGGCTGACCGGGTCGGTCAAGGAGTGAGGCCGGCCGGCCGCGCCGCGGCTGGCGTCGGTTCTACCCGCATGCGGGGGCGATGCCTTCCACCAAACGGCGGAGCGGCGGCCGGGTCGCCGCGGGCGCGGCCGTACGAAAGGCATAGGGGCGCTGGTCATCGACGCGGCGGCGAACGATACTCGCGATCCGCCGACTTCGAATGCACGCCATGACCGCAGACAGTCTCCGCGACCCGTCCTCCGATCCAGGACCACCGGCCGCCGTGCCCGAGGTGGCCATCCCGGGCTTCGAGGCCCGTGATGCCGAGGTCAACGGCACGCGCATTCATTACCGCATCGGCGGCAAGGGACCGGCCGTCGTGCTGCTGCATGGCTATGCCGAGACCAGCCACATGTGGAATCCGCTGATGCCGCTGCTCGTCCGCGACCACACCGTGATCGTGGCGGACCTGCGCGGCGCGGGCCGGTCGTCGAAGCCCGAGGGCGGCTACGACAAGAAGAACATGGCGGTGGACATCCACGAAGTCGTGAAGTCGCTGGGCATCGAGCGAGCGAGCGTCGTGGGCCACGACATCGGCCTGATGGTGGCCTACGCCTACGCGGCGCAGTTCCCCGACCAGACCGAGCGGGTGGTGCTGATGGATGCCTTCCTGCCTGGCATCGGGAGCTGGAAAGACGTCTGGCTGCTGCGCGACCTGTGGCACTTCCATTTCCACGGCGAAACGCCGCTGGCGCTGGTCAAGGGCCGCGAGCGCATCTACTTCGAGCATTTCTGGAACGACTTCGCGGCCGATCGCGCGCGCTCCCTGTCCGAGGCCGACCGGCAGTTCTACGCCGCGGCCTATGCGCAGCCGGGCGGCATGCGCGCGGGCTTCGAGTACTTCAAGAACTTCGAGCGCGACGCCGACGACTTCGCTCGGCTGGCGGCGACGCCGCTGCCCATGCCGATGCTGGTGCTGTCGGGCGAGAAGGCCGGCGGCAGCTTCCTGATCGAGCAGGGCCGGCTGGTCGCCGGCAACGTCCAGGGCGTGGTGGTGAAGGGCGCGGGCCACTGGCTCATGGAAGAGGCGCCGGACCAGGTGATTCCGGCGCTGCTCGAATTCCTTGCCTGACGGACGAAGTGGCGCGCGGGATTCACCGGCGCGGAACATGACGCTTGTTACGTGATCCAACAACATGCCGCCTGGCGCGCTGGTGCGCGTTTTCCCGCGGCAGGAGGTGTGTCATGAAGCAACTGAAACATTGGCAGGATGTGGTCAATGCCCTGCTGGGCGTCTGGGTCGTTCTTTCGCCATGGGCTTTGGGCTTCCAGGACACGAGGACAGCCATGGTCAACGCCTGCGTCGTCGGCGTGGCGCTGGTGGCGGCCGCCCTCGGCGCGATGCTGGTGCCGCGCGCATGGGAAGAGTGGACCGAGTGCGCGCTGGGTGCCTGGCTGGTGATCTCGCCCTGGGTGCTGAGCTTCGATGCGTTGCGCAATCCGATGCTCGCCGCGGTGTTCAGCGGCCTGGTGATCGTGGTGCTGGCACTCTGGACGCTGTGGACCGACAAGGACTACAGCGCCGGGTGGCACGGCGCGGCGCATTGAGCTGCCCCCTCGGGGGCAGCGGCCCCATGAACTGAGGGAGCATCGGGGCTCTCTCAGTCCGGCAACGCCGCCTTCGGCCGGTCGCGGCGCGCGTCGCGGCCCGGCCGCAGCTGGCTGACGAGCGMCACCAGGCCATMGGCCATGCGCCGGTAGCCTTCGCCCGCGCCCATCAGGAAGCGGGCGTCGAAGAGCGTCGACAGCATCTCCAGGTGGTCGACCGTCCGGTCGAGATGGCGGACCTTCGGGCCCAGGTTCTCCAGCGCCGCCCGGTAGGCCTGGCGCACGTCGTTCAGCGCCGCCTCGCCGGCGGTGTCCGGCGCCGCGAAGCTGCCGTCGCGCAGCCGTTCGACCAGCACCGCCTCCGGGCTCATGACCACGTCCCAGGGATCGCCGCTCGCGGCACAGAGACGCGACACGGCCTGGCCGCATTGCCGGGCCAGGGCCACGCCGGCCGACATCTCATCGGCCTCGTCCCAGCCGTCGAGCGCCACTCGCAGCGCCAGGCCGTCCAGGGCGTCGCAGGGCCTGAAGCCGTCGTCGCCCGCCACCCCCTGGGCCCGCGCGTAGGCCTGCAGGCCGGCGCCGGCCGCCTCGGCCATGGCATCCCGCCACTGGGCTCGCTGGGCCGTGCTGGCGTCGAGGCGCAGCAGCCGCTGCGCGAACACCACGGCCCGGCGCTGGTGGGCGCCGGCCAGCAGGGCGCAGCGGTCGGCGTTGAGGGTCGCCGCCGGGCCGGAGTGCAAGAGGCCCGCGTTCGACACCAGCTTGTCCAGCGACAGCAGCCGTTCGATGCCGTGTTCGATCAGCGACAGGCCCTCGGGGCCGGACCGCGGGCTGCGCGCCTTGCCGCCTTGCCGATCGGCGCGGATCCGGTGGATGTCCTGCTCGGCGCGCGCCGCACCGAGCTCGATCTCGACCGCGGCCAGCTGCTCGATGTCGCGGATCGGCACCCGGCCCTGCGAGTCGACCGACTGGATCGCGGCCAGCAGCGCCTGCTGCGCCTGCTCGAGGCAGCCGAGGTCGCGCCAGGTGGCGCCGAGCGCGGACTGCAGCGCCGGCAGCCGCAGCCAGGCCGGCGGGCAGCGCTTGTCGCGCGCCTCCTCGATGGCCCTGATGCGTGCCTGCCGGTCGCTCTCGAGCGCGTGGTCGGGCCGGCGCGAGGCCTCCACCCGCGCGCGGGCCAGCTCGTCGAGCATCTCGTCGAGCGAGACGAAGGCGCTGCCGTCCTTCGACGCGCCGGCGGCGCCGTCGGCGTCGGTCTCGGCCCGCCAGAGCGGGTCGCCGTAGGCCTGGAAGGCACCCCAGGTCACGTTGTCGGGCCGGGCGGCCCAGAGCGCCTGCCGTGCCTCGAAGACGGCATCGCCGAAGGGCCGCCGGTCCTGCAGCAGGGCCTGGTAGAAGACCTCGCCGAACTGCTGCGCCAGCTGGTCGTCGACTGCCCAGCCGGCCACCACGACGCAGCGCACGCCGATGTCCATCAGCTCGCGCGCCACGCTGGCGGCCAGCTTGTTGCCGTCGCGCACCGTGGGTCCGGCCGGAGCGCCGGCGTCGATCTGCCCGAGGTGGCAGCAGTTGAGGAACACCAGCTCCGGCACCAATTCCATCGCCGCGATCTCGGCCGCGGTGATCAGCAGGCCGCCCGAAAGCACCACGCCGCTGCGGCGCAGGCCGTCGGCGTGCAGCTGGTCGAAGACGCCGTGCGCCGACACGTGCAGGATCCGGTAGGGCTTGCGGTAGAGCTTGGCCAGCACGTCGGCGGCCAGGTTGTAGTCGCCGATCGCGCGGCTGACGTCGTAGCCCATGGTGGCGAACAGGGCGGCGATCGCGCCCGCCTCGACTTCGGCACCGGCGAGCGCGTCCGGGTCCCTGTGCTCGGGATTGGCCGGGTCGGGAAAGGCGGCGCCGAAGCCCTGCACCGAGGGGTTGCCGATCACATAGGCGTTGTGCGCCAGGCTCTGGCGCACGTCGCGCCGGAAGGCGGTCGAGGAGAGTTGCCGCACCACCGGCGTGCACAGCGCCAGCGGCAGCAGCGGGCCGTCGCCCTGCGCCTCGGGCGTGAACAGCGGGTCGGTCAGCATCAGCTCCCACGGCAGGTTCGCGGTGGCGCCGTCGACCACCAGCACGATGCGCTGCAACTGGCGCGCGGCGTCCTTGAACGCCGGCGGCACGATCAGCTGGAACAGCATGCGGCCGAAGTCGGAGTTCCAGCGGGTCTGGCTGATCTGCTGGCGCACCAGGGTCTCGACCAGGTTCGGCTGGCGCTGCTGCACCACGGTCTCGGCCCGCGCCCGCTGGCCGACGTAGAGAAAGCGCAGCCGGTTGGCGAGCCGGGTCGCGCCCTCGGGCCGCGCGCCGCCGGGCGGGTCGTCGGCGTCGGTCACGATCAGCCGCGGCCAGTAGCTGGCGCCGCGGATGTCGAACAGGCGCTGGCGCAGTCCGATGCCCTGCACCAGCTCGGCGCTGCAGGCGAGCAGCGTGTCCTTGGCGGCGGCCGTGGCCGCGAGCCGCGGCGCCAGCTGCCGCAGTTCGTAGACCGCGGTGATCGCGGTGTCCAGGTAGAGCTCGACGATGTCGAGCCGCGCCACGCGCACCGACAGCCCGGTGGTCCGCTTGAACTTCTCGTTGGCATCGATGACGCCGCGCACCAGCGCCTCGACCGAGGCCGCGATCGTCAGGTTGGCCGAGGAGTTGTAGCCCAGCAGCAGCGTCGCCAGCGGGACCTCGCGGTCCTCGCGGCCCATCACGTCGACCACCTGCAGCAGATAGCGCAGCACGCCCGCGCGCACCGCGAGCATCAGCGAGTCCTGGCTCAGGCTGCCCTCGTAGCGGCCGAGGCCGGTGACCACCGCGCCGGTGAGCACGCCGCGCCGGCGGTCCAGCGCGCTCGGCGCGCGCAGCACCACGGCGGCGGTGCCCAGCGGCCCGGCGTAGAGGTCGAGTGCCTTGCGCTGGGCCAGCTGGCCGTCCATCAGCTCGGTGTCGATCAGGGCCTCGGTGCCGGCCATCGAGTCGTTCTCGTAGTGGCCGACCAGGATCGGGCAGGCCAGGAAGCGCAGGTCCATGGCCTTCAGGCGAACCTCGAGCCGCAGCCTGGCGCGCGGCGTCATGTCGCTGCCGGGCGTGCCGCCGACCACCGCCGCCGCCAAGTGGATGTCGTCGATCGCGTTCGGAGGCCCCGGGTCGTAGCTGCGAGGGCGTTCGGGGCCGGCTGCGCGCGTGGCCGGCGGATGGCGATCGAGCCGGGCCGTGGCGCCGCCGACCAGCAGCTCTCCGAGGGCCGCGAAGGTGTCGGCGGTCGACAGCAGGTCGCCATGCACCGCGGGCAGGTAGTAGAAGCTGCCGATGTTGCCGATGCGTCCCGAATCCCAGGTCACGGTGCCGTCGCCGCGCGCGGTCGACACCATGCGCAGGCGCTGGCTGCCGCCGCGGTCCTCGAGCCGCAGGCCGCAGGGCGTGTCGGGCGCGATGCCGAAGACGTAGATGGCCTTGGCCTGGTAGTCGGCGGGCAGGCTCGGCACGGCGCCGGCGCCGGCCTTGGCGTCTTCGGTCCACAGCCAGCCGGCCGAGGCCAGCGTGTCGGCATCGGGCTGGCCGCAGCGCCGGTCGCCGAACCAGAGATCGGTGTTGAGGGCCTTGAGCTTCTTCCAGGCCTCGGCGTCCCAGTACTGCTGCGCCTCGCCGCCCTCTGGCTGGCCCTGGAAGGTGTCGACGAAGCCTGGGCTCGGCAGCAGCTGCAGCGCGCCGCGGAAGCCGGCCACGATGTCCAGCACGTCCTGCATGTCGTGGCGGAAGTCGAGCCGCGCCAGCGCGCGCAGCGCATTGCCTTTGCCCAGCAGGTTCTCGACCATCGAATGCGATCCCTGGTGCGGCGTGCCGGCCATCACCAGGCGCGCGCCGTCGCGCCGCATCAGGGCGTCCATGACGTCGCGGCGGCGATAGATGCAGGCCCGTACCACCAGCCCGCCCATGCTGTGCGCGAGCAGGCGCACCGGCTGCGCGGTCTGCTTCAGCAGCAGCTCGAGGAAGGCGCCGAGCCGTTCGCCCAGCACATCGAGGGGCTGGCGCCAGTCGTAGGGAAAGGGCAGCACCCGATGGCTGTCCGCCAGGTGCTCGCAGATGTCGCCATAGGTCCTGCCGAATAGCTCGCCGGCCGTGACCCGCTCGGCGCCGAAGGCGATGCTCCGCAGCGCGCCGGCGGCCAGCGAGAGCGGATCGAGCCAGACCCGCTTGCCGTCGGCATCGAGGCAGGTGCCCATGATGCCCGGCAGCATCACCACCACCGGTCGGTCCGCGACGGCGATGCCGCGCGACTTGCCGATGCCTGCCGCATCGAGGCTGCTGAAGCCGGCCGGGATCGCCCGGAAGGCGTCGAGCGTTTCGGGCTGGTCTTCCACCAGCCAGTCGCGCAGCGCGCTGCGGGTCTCGAGGTTGCTGAAGTAGTTGAAGTGCGAGACGTCGGCGGCGCGGTCGAACAGCACCCGGGCCCGGGTTTTCGCGGCCACGCCGGCCAGCATGGCGGCGGTGTCGACCACCAGATCGTTGTCGGTGTTCTCGAACAGCAGGAAGTCGGTCAGCAGCACGCCCATGCGCATCAGCAGGTTGCCGCCCTGGATGTCGCCGGCGACCAGCGCCATGCGGATGCCCGGCTGCACCGCGGCGTCGCGCAGCAGCGCGGCCATCGGCGAGTCGGGCAGCATCGCCTCGAGGCCCGGCACCAGGTGCGGGTTGGTGCGGTTCTTCGCGATCTCGATCACCACCCGCTTGAATGCGGAGTACAGCGGGTTGCCGAAGAAGCAGGGCACGCGGCCGATCAGCGTCAGCAGGCCCGACAGGAAGACGTCGAAGTTGCCGCTCGCGAGCCGGGTGCCCTGCGCCGGGCTGGCAACGCGCACATAGCGCTCGACCACCAGCGACTTGTCGCGCAGCAGGGCGAACAGCGCGCGCAACTGGTCGCGATGCTCGGCATGCGCGCGGTCCAGCTCCTTGCGCACCGCGGTCTCGCGGCCCTGGGCGTCGCCGACGCCCGGGAAGGCGAAGCTGTAGCTGTCGATGTGCCGGTCGATGTCTTGCAGGCACAGCAGGTCGCCGACCAGGCCGCCGCGCGAATGGGTCACCAGGCTGACGCGGGCGCCGCGCGGCAGGGCGGCGGCGAGTTGCAGCGCGTTCTCGATCGGGCTCTCCGACAGCGTGCGGTGCTCGAAGCCGTAGATGCCGCCGGGGAATCGGCTCTCGAGCCGGGCCCAGAGCCCGCGATCGCTGCGCTGCAGGTCGCCGAAGCTGCCCAGCGTGYTGGACCCGGTGCCGTGGATGAAGACCAGCGCCGGTCGGGGTGTGCCGTCGGCATCGACCATCCGCGCGGTGTCGTCCGCGACACCGCCTTCGAGCGTGCCGCCGCCGTCCTCCCAGCGGTAGAGATGCCCGGCCGGGCGCGCGAGCCGCTCCTCGATCGCCCACATCAGGGCCTTGGTGCCCAGCCAGCTGACGCCGAGGCCGTCGAGGCCCGCGAGCTTGTCCTTGCCTTTGGCGGGCATGAGATCGGCCAGCCGGGCCTGCGCCGCGTCGATCAACGGGTCCCGGCCCACGGCCAGCGCGATCACCTGGCTGACCAGGCTGCCGGCGATGCCGGTGTACACGCCGCGCTCCAGCATCGCGCCCTCGGCGTTCAGGCGGTCGAAGAGGATGCGGCCTGCGGCATCGACCAGGTCCGGCCGGTTGCGCAGCAGTGCCGCCTTCAGGCCCGCGGGGCTGGTGATGAGCGTGCCGCCGTCGGCCAGCTCGATCACCAGCACCTGGCCGGCATCGGCTTCGAACTCGGCGCTGGCGCCTTCGGGCAGGCCGCGCACCCCGCCGGCGAGGTCGATGCCGGCCTTGGCTTCGAGCAGGCCCGGCGGCAGGAAGGGATCGGGTGTGCGGTCGGCGCCGACGGTGCGAATCGCGGTGGTCGATCGCAGCAGGGAGGGGACTTCGGGCTTGTCGCTCCTGCGTCCGGTGATCTGCAGCACGATCGCTTCGGCCATGGCGTTGCCTCAGCTGAAGATCGCGCGTCCCGTGGATTCGCTGCTGCCCTGGATCTGCGGCTTCTGCGGATAGCGCGTGGAGGGGAGGTCGTCCGCCAGCGCCTTGTGCCACTGGGCATAGCTGGCGCCCGCGGGCAGCGTGTGCAGCGCCTTCAATGCGTAGAAGGTGAAGGCGCCGTTCGGGCGATTCTGGAAGCTGGCGTCGTAGCTGAAGTGGCCTTCGCCTTCCTCGCAGCCGGCCAGCAGCACGTCGCCGACGTCGTCTTCCGGTTCCGTCGCGAAGGCCGAGGAGGCGCCGTGCCTGCCCTTCTTCGGCACCGCCGCGCCCTGCGGCCCCGCGGTGGCCAGGCGCGCCTCGGGCATCCAGGCGCGCATCGGCATGAAGCGCGGCATCCGGCCGGCCTCCTGGTCGCTGCTGTCCGGCGGCGCCCGGTTCACGGTGCCCGAGTGGCAGCTGTCGGAGATCAGCACCAGGCGAACGCCGTCTTGGCGGCTCTTGAAGATGGCATGGATCTCGTCGTCGGTCAGCGCGGCGCCGATAGCCCGGATGTCGTGCGGACACAGGGCCTCATCGAGGCCGTCGGCCTCTTCGCCGTCGGTGTCGTACTGGTAGGTGCCGTGGCCCGAATAGGTGATGACCACGACGTCGTCGCCGGCGGCCTGTCCGATCACGCGCCGGAATCCCGCGATCATGCCGGCCTTGGTGGCCTGCTCGTCGAGCAGCTTGCTGACGCTGAAGCCGCGTGCCGACAGTTCGGCGGCCCAGTCGTTGGCATCGTTGACGCAGCCCGCCAGTTCCATGTCGGTGCCGGGATAGTTGTTGATGCCGATGCACAGGGCGAGCTTGGTCATGCGCAATCTCCGGTCGTCTCCAGGCATTGGACACGCCGCGGCGGCGCAAATCGTCCGCCAAACGAGGTATGGCGCACGTTAGCCCCTGGCTTGTCTACTCGCAGAGCCGCCGGATCTCGGGCGGGATCGGCACCGCACGGATGCCTCCGCCCTCGCGCTTCGCCGCGAAGATGCGCACCTCCTCGCATTCGAGGATCAGGTCCTCGCCACGTGTCACCCGGTAGGCCTGCACGAAGCTCTTGTCGCGCCACTCGGGAATCGAGACCGCGATCTGCAAGGTGTCGCCGTAGCTCGCGCTCTTGACGAAGCGCGTGTGCGTGTCGACCAGGGGCGTGCCGATGACACCGAGGGTCTTGGTGGTCTCTTCCCAGCGCGGCACGCCGCGCTCGGCGAAGAAGTGGCGCGAGGCGGCGTCGATCCAGCGGAAGAAATTCGGAAACCAGACGATGCCGGCGGGGTCGCAGTCGCCGAATTCGACGCGGACGGAATAGTTGACTTCAATGTTCATATCAATGACTGTGCATGTCTGCGGCCGGCGCAGCCGGGCCCGTTGGTGAAACACCGCGGAACCGGCTGTGCCGGGCCGCTGGTGTTGCCCCCGGCAGGGGGTGGGCGGCTACACGAAGTGAGCCAACCTGGGGGCGAGCTCATCTCACCCCATTTTCGTTGGGAGCCACAGGGCGATGATCGGGAACGCGATCAGGATCACCAGGCGCAGGATGTCGGTCAGGATGAAAGGCAGCACGCCCTTGAAGATGGTCGTGAAGCTCACGTCCTTCACCACGCTCTTGATGACGAAGACGTTCATGCCCACCGGCGGATGGATCAGCCCGAGCTCGACCGTCATCACGATGATGACCCCGAACCAGATCGGGTCGAAGCCCAGGTGCACGATCACCGGAAAGATGATCGGCACCGTGAGGATGATCATCGCCATGGCGTCCATCAGGCAGCCGAGCACCAGGTACATCAGCATGATCAGCGCCAGCACGCCGTAGCGGCCGATGCCCAGGCTGGTGAGGAACTCGGTGAGCTTCTGCGGGCTCTGCGTGATGGTCAGGAAATAGCCGAACAGCAGCGCGCCGATCAGCACGGTGAAGACCGCCGCGGCGGTGCGCGTGGCCGACAGCAGCGCCTCGCGGATCTTCGGGCCGTCGAGCTTGCGCCGCAGCAGGCCGAGGATGAAGGCGCCGCTGGCGCCCACGCCGCCGGCCTCGGTGGGGGTGAAGAAGCCGCCGTAGAGGCCGCCGATGACGAAGACGAACAGCACCAGCGGCGCCCAGACGTTCTTGAGATCGGCCAGGCGCTCGTTCCAGGGCTTGAGTTCGCCGCCGGGCAGCCAGTCGGGGCGCACGCGCACGATGATCGCGATCGTCAGCACGTACATCACCATCGCGAGGATGCCGGGGATGATGCCGGCCATGAAGAGCTTGCCGATGTCCTGCTGCGTCAGGATGGCGTAGACCGCGAGCACGGTCGACGGCGGCAGGATCGCTCCCAGCGTGCCGCCGGCCGCGATCACGCCGGTCGAGAACGACTGCGGGTAGTTGAAGCGCCGCATCTCCGGATAGGCCACGGCCGAGAAGGTCGCGGCGGTGGCGACCGAAGAGCCGCAGATGGCCGCGAAGCCGCCGCAGGCCAGCACGGTGGCCACGCCCAGGCCGCCCCGCAGGTGGCCGATCATCGAGTTGGCGGCCTTGAACAGTTCGCGGCTGACGCCCGACACCGAGACCAGTGCGCCCATCAGCATGAACATCGGGATCACGCCGAAGGTGTAGTCGGTGACGGTGCGCATCGAGGTCTGGCCGACCAGCTTGAGCGCCGGGCCGGGGCCGACGATCCAGGCGTAGCCGGTGACGCCGACCAGGCCCATCGCCATGCCGACCGGCACGCGCAGGAGCATCAATGCGAAAAGAACAACAAAGCCAAGAACCGCGATCGCATCCGTGCTCATTCGTCGGCTTTCATTTCAGGCTTCGTCTCTTCGAGCAGTTCGGGATGGAAGATCAGCCGGTAGGTGCGGATCGCGATCAGCAACACCGCCGACACATCGCCCATCCAGGCCACCGCGTAGAAGGGCCAGGTCGGGATGTTCATGTCGTAGGTCAGCACGTTGTCGACGTAGGTCGCGCGCACCTTGTCGAACAGCGTGGCGGTCTGTACAGCGACCACGAACAGCAGCACCAGCGTGGCGAAGACGTCGATCCAGCGCTTCATGCGCGGGCCGGCGGCGGTCCACACCAAGTCGACCGTGATGTGGCCGCCGCGGTAGCTGGTGGCGGCAATGCCCCAGAAGATCAGGATGCCCAGCAGCATCCGGCCGAAGTCGTAGGAATCAGGAATGGAGGTGTTGAAGAACTTGCGCAGCACCACCGCGAGGAAGATGTTGAGCGCGACGATCCCCACGAACATGGCGGCCAGCCATTCGATGGAGTTGATCATCTTGTTGCTCATTGCTCCCCCCCAGGTTGGCTCACTTCGTGTAGCCGCCCACCCCCTGCCGGGGGCAACACCAGCGGCCCGGCGAAGCCGGTTCCGCGGTGTTCCACCGACATGCCGGGCTTCGCCGGCCATGGGGCAACGGTTGCCAGACGCTGAGGCATCAGAGCGCCGACTTGTTCTTCGTCAGGCTGGCCTTCAGCGAATCCATTACCGCCTTCGGGTCCTGCCCCACCTTCTTCACGCCCTCGGCCCACTGCGCCTCGCCGGGCGCCGTGGCCTTGCGCCAGGCGTCCAGCTGCTCGGGCGTGAGCTTGTAGATCTCGTGGCCGGACTGGCCGGCGATCTTGGCGCGGCCTGCGAACTCGAAGTCGGCCCACGGCGCGGCGACCTTCTCGGCCCATTCGCTGGTGCAGTGGTCGTCGATCACCTTCTTCTGCGCCGCCGACATGCTGTCGTACTTGCCCTGGTTCATGGCCCAGACGAAGGGCGTGACGTAGAGCGGCACGTCCATGTGGTAGCTCACCACCTTGTCGATGCCGAACAGGCCGATCGAGCCCCACGGGAAAGTGATCGCGTCGGCCACGCCGCGCTCCAGCATGTCGCGCGATTCGGGGGCCGAGGCCTGCACGTTGGTGCCGCCCAGCGAAGTCACCATCTGGCCGATGGTGCTGGTCGCGGGACGGATCTTCATGCCCTTGATGTCGGTGGGCAGCAGGATCTTCTTGCGCGCATGGAAGGTGCCCGGGTCGTGCACGAAGGCAAAGCAGAACTTCACGTCCTTCATTTCCCTGGCCGCGTAGGGGCGGTACCAGCCGTCGATCGCGGCCGAGCCGCCCTTGCCGTCGGCGAACAGGAAGGGCAGCGAGGCGCCCGCCATGATCGGGAAGCGGCCCGGCTGGTAGCCCGGATTGACGTAGGCGAAGTCGGCGATGCCGTCGCGCGCCATGTCGTAGTGGTCGAAGGCCTTGCCGAGCTGCTCGGAGGGGAACAGCGTCGCCGTGATGGTGCCGTTGGACGCCTTCTTGATGTCGTCCGCCCAGGCCTGCAGCGAAGGGTTCAGCGGATGCTGCGCCGGCACCCAGCTCGACATCTTGAGATTGACCGGCTTGTCCTGCGCCAGCGCCGGCAGGGACGAAAGTGCCAGCACGGCGGCGAGCACGGCGAGGGGCTGGATGCGCGAGTTCTTCATGAAGGTCTCCTGGCTTGATCGGTGGGCGTGGCGCGAAGGCAACCGGTTATGTTTTATAAGAACAGTGGGGGTGCGGCTATCCGCGTTTACCTTGGGGCGGATGCGTCAGTCCGCCTGGATATCGCGGTCCTTGATGAGCTGGCCGAAGACGACGGTCTCCTTGCGCGCGACGGCCTAGAAGGCCTCGGCCGTCATCGGCGTCGCCTCGCCGCCCACTTCTCGGAATCGATTGCGCAGGCCTTCGTTGGCGAGTGCCTTGTTGACGGCCTCGTTGAGCCGCTGGCGCACCTCCGGCGGCGTGGCGGCGGGTGCGAACAGGCCGAACCAGGTGTCGTAGTCCATGTTCTTGTAGCCGCGCTCGGCCAGCGTGGGCACCTCGGGGAAAAGCGGTGAACGCTGGCCGCTGGCGACCGCCAGCATCTTGAGCTTGCCGGCACGCACGTTGGCGAACGAGATGCCCGGATCGAAGAAGAAGTCGATCTGGCTCGCCAGCAGGTCCTGCAGCGCCGGCGCGGCGCCGCGATAGGGAACGTGTACCGCGTAGAGGCCGGCGCTCTGCTTGAACAGCTCGCCCACCAGGTGCGGCGTGCTGCCCGAGCCGGCGGAGCCGAAGGACAGCTTGCCGGGGTTGGCCTTGGCATAACGCACGAACGAATCCACATCGCTGACCGGCAGTCCCGGACGGGTCGTGAGGAACAGTTGGATGCGGCCGGTGGCGGCGACCGGCGCGAGGTCCTTCACGGGATCGAAGGGCATCTTGCGGAACAGGAACGGATTCACCGACTCGATGCCGGTGCTCGTCAGGGCCAGCGTATAGCCGTCGGCGGGCGACTTGGCGACCGCATCGGCCGCCACGTTGCCGTTGGCGCCCGCGCGGCTCTCGACGACGACCGGCTGGCCGAGCGTTTCGGACATCAGCGGTGCCACCGACCGCGCCATGATGTCGGCCACGCCGCCAGGCGGAAAGCCGACCAGGATCTTGACGGGCCGGGTCGGCCAGGCCTGCGCGAGCGCGGCCGCAGGGGCGGCGAGCGCGAGGGCAAGGAGGGCGCAGGCAGGCAGCAGGCGTCGTCGGAAGCGGGGTGTGTGGTCGTGCATGGGAAGTCTCTTCTTTCTTGATTCCTGGAAGGACGCCGCTTCATGCGGCGTCCGCGCGAGTTCAGGTGCGAGGGCTGGCGGTGGATGGCGGCGGCCGCTTCATCCAGCGGATCGGCTGTGCCTTGACGGGGCGCGGCGGCGCACCGTGGCGCACCAGCGCGGCATCGAGCGCATGGCCTCCCTCGTCGGCCAGCGCGGCCTCGCGCGCCGCGGCGATCGCCGTGGCGCGCGCTGAGGGCGAGCCATCGGGCAGCGGTGCCGTCGCCAGGTGGTCGATCACGTGCAGCAGGTTGTTCTTGCCGCGCTCGTTGGTGCTGCCGTAACCCTTGATGAGGCGGCCGCAGAGCGCGATCTCGTGGCCCAGGCGCCAGTCGGTGCGGGTGCCGGCGACCACGGCATCGAGCCAGCGGCCGATCAGCGCCTGCTCCTCGGCGAAGCGGTTGCCGCGCTTGCGCAGCCAGCGCAGCGAGGCCAGCAGGCGCAGCGCGGCCATGCCGAACACCGAATGGCTGCCGACCTTGAGCGGCATCGCCCAGGGCGTCTTGCGGCGCCGGTCCCAGGCGGTCACGCGATGGGCCAGCGAGGCCGGCAGCAGTGCCGCGAACTCGGGCGCACCGGGCTTGAAGTGGTCGTAGACCTTGACGATGTCGCCTTCCGTGGCCTTGACCTCGCCGCGCACGCGCTGCGCCCGGCTGGCGCGGCTCTTGAGCTCGGCCACGCGCACGATGTCGTCGAAGGCCATCCACAGCGCGAGCCAGCGTGCCATCTCGCGCGTGACCGCGAAGCCGTGGGCGCCCGCCGGGTCGGCCGCGCGCTCGGCGGCCAGCACCTGGGCCAGGCGCTGCACGTAGAGCGCGGCGTAGCCGGCGTCCTGGTAGTCGAGCACGCGCGCATGGCCGAGCGCGAGCAGGTCGTGCACCGGCGCGGGAAACTGCGCCGCCACGGCCGGCGGCAGCGGCTGTGGCCGCGCGTCGTCGTTGGCCGTCGTGGCCAACAGGCGCGAGACCAGGGCGGCCTGTTCGCGCGGCGTGTTCACGGTGTCGAAGGCCTTCGCGAAGCCACGCAGGCTGGCGGCGGCCATCCGGCTCGGCTCCTGCGCCGCGTCGCCGCCGCGCACCGCGCGCTCGTAGGCCGTGCGCGGAAAGGGGAACAGTGCGCTGCTCGCGATCGCGCCGAGCATCACGGCGCTGACCACCGTGCCGGCCTCGCGCGCCGTCGCGCCCATGTCGAACACGTGGTGCTCGCGGCTGAACGCCTTCACCACATCGAGCAGGCGAGCGGCGTCCGCGCGGCCGTCGCCGGGCTGCATGCGCTCGGCGGTGGTCAGGGTGCGGGCGGAGGAGGTGATGACGACGGTGCGCTCGGGCGTGCTCATGCCGTTGCCGATCTGGCGCGTGGTCTCGAGCAGCTCGGAGGACACGAGGGCGTCCAGCGCGCCCGGCACCGGGCTCAGGCTGAACACGGGTTGGCGGCCGCCGAGTTCGGCCAGCGGCACCGGGAAGACCTCGACGTAGTAGGTGGTGGCGCCGGTGCGCTGCGCGACCCCGGGGATCGAGGTGCTCTGCGCCGCATAGCCGGCGTTGCGGGCGGTGTCGACCAGCCATTCGGTCAGCACGCCGCCGCCTTCGCCGCCGAGCGCGCAGATCAGCAGGGTGATGGGGCGTTGTTGGTTCGTGTTCATCGTCGTCATGCCGGTTGCAATGCGCGCACGATGGCCCCGCGCAGGCCATGCAGCAGGCGTTCGTGCCGCTTCGGGTTCTGCACCACCTCGGCGCGGTAGAAGCTCGGGCACAGCGTGGCGGCATGCGCGTTGGCGCCGCACAGGCCGCAGCCGACGCAGCCGTCGATCACGACCGCCACCGGGTCGACCTTGAGCGGATCGGGGTTGTCCTTGATCGTCAGCGTCGGGCAGCCCGACAGCCGGATGCAGGCATGGTCGCCGTTGCAGACATCCTCGTCGACGCCGTACTTCACGCGCACCACGCGCTCGCCCCGCTTCAGCAGGCCGGCGATCCAGGGCTTGATGCGGCGTTGCCGCTCGAGCTGGCATTCGCCCTCGGCGATGATCACCTTGAGTCCGTTGAAGTCGCTCGTGAAGGCGTCGTTGAGCGTCTTGCGCATCTTGTCGACGTCGTAGGTGTGGACCGTGCGCAGCCATTGCACGCCCAGGCCCTTCAGCGTGGCTTCGATGGTCTGGTTCTTGTCGACCAGGCTCTGCTGCTTGTCGACCGCACGCTCCTTCATGTCCTCGTCGGGCGTCGAGATGATGTCCTGCGTGCCGGTGGCCGAGGTGTAGCCGTTCTTGAAGATCAGCAGCACCGCGTCGTCGCCGTTGAAGAGCGCGCTCTGCACACCGGTGAGCAAGCCGTTGTGCCAGAAGCCGCCGTCGCCCATGATCGACAACGCGCGCCGCTGCATCATCGGCGACACGCCGGCGCGGCTGGCCAGGCTCATGCCGTAGCCGAGGATCGAGTGCCCCATCGAGAAGGGCTCGAAGGTGCCGAAGGCATGGCAGCCGATGTCGGCCGCGATGTGCACCGGGCCGCTGTCCTGCTGCGCCAGCTTGAGCGCCGCGAACACCGGCCGCTCGGGGCAGCCGATGCAGAAGCTCGGCGGGCGGCTGGGCAGCGGGGCGTCGAGCTTCGTCGCCACGGCGGCGCGGCGGTCGTTGTTGCCGGCCAGCCATGACCTGGCCGAGTCGTGCGCATGGTCGGGCAGGTAGCGCTGCGCGAACTGGGCGAGGCCGCTGGCCAGCACCTCGACGCCGTATTCGCCCGCGGCCGGCAGCATGTCGCAGCCGTGCAGCGGCGTCTGGATGTCGCGCCGGCGCAGCAGGGTCGCGATCTCCTGTTCGATGTACTCGGGTTGCCCTTCTTCCACCACCAGCACCGCGCGTTTGCCGATGCAGAAATCCGCGACCTCGTCGGGCACCAGCGGATAGGCGACGTTGAGCACCAGCAGCGGGATGTCGGTGGCACCGAAGGCGTCGGCCAGGCCGAGCTGCTGCAGGCTGCGCACGAGGGCGTTGTAGAGGCCGCCCTGCACCACGATGCCGAGGTCGGCGTGGGTGCCAGGGATCAGCTCGTTGAGCTTGTGTTCCGCGATGTAGCGGCGGGCGGCCGGTAGCCGCTCCTCGCCCTTGAGCTTCTCGTGCCGGAAGGTGACCGGCGGGTGCGCGAGCCGCATGTAGTCGAAGCCGGCCGGCTCCTCGATCAGCGCCCGGGTCGAGACCGGCGGCGGCAGGTTGTCCTTGCATTCGAAGCTGCCGCGCACGTGGCAGGTGCGGATGCGCAGCTCCATCATGCAGGGCATGTTGGAGGTCTCCGAGAGCCGGAAGCCGTGCTCGACCATGTTCACCATCACCCCGAGGTCGGGCCGCGGGTCGAGCAGGCACATGCTGGACTTGAGCGCGTAGGCGTGCGTGCGCTCCTGGATCACCGAGGCGCCTTCGCCGTAGTCCTCGCCGACCACGATCAGCACGCCGCCCTTGACGCCCGGCGACGACAGGTTGGACAGCGCGTCGGCCGCCACGTTGGTGCCGACGATCGACTTCCAGGTCACGGCGCCGCGCAGCGGATAGTGGATCGAGGCGCCGAGCATCGCCGCCGCCGATGCCTCGTTGGAGCAGGCCTCGACGTGCACGCCGAGCTCGTCCATGTAGGGCTTGGCCTGCACCATGACGTCGAGCAGGTGCGAGACCGGCGCGCCCTGGTAGCCGCCGACGTAGGCCACGCCGGACTGCAGCAGCCCCTTGGTGATCGCGAGGATGCCCTCGCCGTGAAAGGTGTCGCCGGCGCCGAGGCGCAGCGCCTCGATTTCCTTGCTGAATGAGACTTCCAAGAGACGGGTTCCTATTTGCCGGGGGGCGGGGTGATGGCGCCGGGAAAGCGCGCGATGTAGTAGGCGAGGGTGTCGAGGTCGGCGACGGGAATGCCGCTCAGCGCGGCGCCCATGGCTTGCGTCCTTCTTGTGGGGTGGCCCGGGGCCGCCCGAAGTGTGCGGGCGCGTAGCTCCGGCTTCAATAAAATAATCGAACTAAGTAACATGAATGCCATGCATATCGATGCCATCGACCTGAACCTGCTGCGGCTGTTCGACGCGGTCTACCGGGCGCGCAGCGTGAGCCGGGCGGCCGAGTCGCTGGGCCTCACGCAGCCTGCCGCCAGCCACGGCCTGGGCCGGCTGCGCCTGCTGCTGAAAGACGCGCTGTTCACGCGGGCGCCGGGGGGCGTTGCGCCGACGCCGCGCGCCGACCGGCTGGCGGCCGCGGTGCAGTCGGCACTCGGCACGCTGGAGG
>NZ_JBFUCI010000087.1:0-18185 GCF_056405335.1 Variovorax sp. P1_H12_2 | reverse complement strand
AGTCGGCGCTGCGCAAGGCGGCGATCGCCTCCTCGACCGATTCCGCGGCCACGACGGCGCGCTGTGCGAACTGTTTGCGTCCGACGCGCAGCGTGTAGGCGACGTCGGCCAGCGACAGCGCGCGGTGCGCATCGAGGTGGTCGGCCAGGCGCGCGGCCGCGGCGGCGAGCGCCGCCGGCGAGCGCGCCGACAGCGTGAGCAACTGCGCGCCGGTGGCGGGATCGGAAGGTGCGCGCAGCGGCGCTTCCTCGATCACCACGTGGGCGTTCGTGCCGCCGACACCGAAGGCGCTGACGCCGGCCCGGCGCGGCGCGTCTTCACGTCGCCACGGGCGCAATTGACTGTTGACGCGGAAAGGCGTGGCGTCGAAATCGATGGCCGGGTTCGGCGCCTCGTAGTGCAGGCTGGCTGGAATGGCTTCGAAGTGCATCGCGAGCGCGGCCTTGATCATGCCCGCCGCACCCGCGGCGGTCACCATGTGGCCGACGTTGCTCTTCACCGATCCGATGGTGCAGAAGCCGGTGTCGCTGGTGTGCGCTGCATAGGCGCGCGTGAGTCCCTCGACCTCGATCGGGTCGCCCATCGGCGTCGCCGTGCCGTGCGTCTCGACATAGGAGATGCTGCGCGGGTCGACGCCGGCCGAGACCAGCGCGGCCTCGATCACCGCGGCCTGGCCGTCCACGCTCGGCGCCGTGAAGCTGGCCTTGGCGCCGCCGTCGTTGTTGACGGCCGCGCCGCGCAGCACGGCATAGATCGTGTCGCCATCGGCGATCGCGTCGGAGAGCCGCTTGAGCAGGACGACCGCCGCGCCGTCGCTGAAGACCGTGCCCTTGGCGCCGGCGTCGAAGCTGCGCGTGTGGCCGTCGGGCGACAGCATCGAGCCTTCGTTGTAGAGATAGCCGCTGCGTGGCGGGCAGGTGACCGAGGCGCCGCCGGCGAGTGCCATGCGGCACTGGCCGGTACGCAGCGCGAAGAAGGCCTGGGCGATCGCCACCAGCGAGGTCGAGCAGGCGGTGTGCACGCTGACCGCGGGGCCGGTCAGGTTCAGCCTGTTGGCCACGCGCGTCGTGATGTAGTCCTTCTCGTTGGCCAGCATCACCTGGAAGTCGCCCACCATCTCGATCAGGTCGGGCCGCGTCGCGACATGCCGCTGGAAGTAGCTCGCGTTGTACATGCCGCCGAAGACGCCGACCGGGCCGGGCGCCTGGTCGGGCACGTAGCCGGCGCGCTCGAGGCACTCCCAGCAGATCTCGAGGAACACGCGCTGCTGCGGGTCCATCAGTTCGGCTTCCTTCGGGTTGATGCCGAAGAAGGCGGCATCGAACTGGTCGATGTCGTCGATGACGCCGCGTGCGCGCACGTAGAGTGGGTCGGCGCGCAAGGCGGCGCTGACGCCGGCGTCCAGCGTCGCGTCGTCGAAGAAGCTGATCGACTCGCGACCGGCCATCAGGTTGTCCCAGAACTGCTCGACGTCGGCGGCGCCCGGGAAGCGGCCGGCCATGGCGACCAGCGCCACGGGCTCGGCGTCGACATGGGTCGCCGGTCCGGCGGCTGCGGTGCGCTGCGGCGCTGCAGCAGGCGCGTCGTCCTGCAGGCTGGCGGCCAGCGCCGCGGGCGTCGGTTGGCGGAAGAAGAGGTTGGCCGACAGGCGGCGCTCGCTGCCTTGCTGCAGCTCGCGCAGCACCTTGAGCACCAGCAGCGAATCGCCGCCGAGGTCGAAGAAGTTGTCGCTGCGGCCCACCGCGTCGATATGGAGGGCGCGCGCGAAGGCTGCGCAGACGCGGTGTTCCGCGTCGTTGCGCGGCTCCTCGAAGGTCTGCGCCAGCTCGGGCCGCTGCCGTGCGGGCTCCGGCAGCGCGCGGCGGTCGAGCTTGCCGTTGGTCGTCACCGGCAGTTGGGCCAGCCAGACCTGCGCGGCCGGCACCATGGCCTCGGGCAGGCGCTCGGCCAGGTGCGTGCGAAGCGCCGTCCACGCGATCTCCGGACCGCGAGCCACGAGGTAGGCGACCAGGCGCAGATGGCCCGCCTCGTCCTCGCGCGGCACGACCGCGCAGGACTTGATGCCGGGATGCGCGAGCAGCGCCGCCTCGACCTCGCCGGTCTCGATGCGGTGGCCGCGGATCTTCACCTGGCCGTCGATGCGGCCGAGGTACTCGATGCTGCCGTCGGCCAGCCAGCGCGCCCGGTCGCCGGTGCGGTAGAGGCGCTCTCCGGGGGCGCCAAAGGGGTCGTCGACGAAGCGTTCGGCGCTCAGGTCGGGGCGCTGCAGGTAGCCGCGCGCCAGCCCGCGGCCGCCGATGCACAGCTCGCCGACCAGGCCGGCGGGCAGCATCGCCATCGAGGGGCTCAGAATGCGCAGCGCGGTGTCGTTGATCGGGCGGCCGATGGGCACCGATCGGGCGTCGGCCGGCAGGTCGTGCGGGATGCGGTGGGTCGCCGCGAAGGTCGTGCACTCGGTCGGGCCGTAGCCGTTGATCAGCGTGAGCGAAGGCATCGCAGCGAGCGCGCGCCGCACGTGCGGCACCGACAGCGCCTCGCCCCCGATCAGCAACTGGCGCAGGCCGGCGAGTTGCGCCGGCTCGTCGTCGACCACGGCGTTGAAGAGGGCGGCCGTGAGCCAGGCGGTCTGCACCGCGTGCTGCGCGATCGTGCACGCGAGGCCGGCGCCGGTGGGCACCTGCTCGTCGTGCACCACGCAGACGCCGCCGTTGAGCAGCGGACCCCAGATCTCCAGCGTCGAGGCGTCGAAGCCCAGCGGCGCCGCATGCAGCATCGCTTCGCCGGCCGCCAGCGCCACGTAGCGGGCATCGACCACCAGGCGCAGGATGGCGCGATGGCAGATCTCGATGCCCTTGGGCGTGCCGGTCGAGCCCGAGGTGTACATCACGTAGGCCACGGATTCGCCGTCGGCCGCGACGCTCTCGAACGGGGGCAGCGAAGCCTCGCCGGCCATTTCCTCGTCGATGCACAGCAGCGGCCGGTCGCTCGGCACCAGCGCCTTGTAGGCGGCCTGGGTCAGCACCAGGCGGACGTCGGAATGCGAGAACATGAACGCGATGCGCTCGGCCGGGAAGTCGGGCTGCACCGGCACATAGGCGGCGCCGGCCTTCAGGATGCCGAGCAGCGCGATCACCGCGGCGCTCGACCGGTCGAGCATCACGCCGACGGTGTCGCCGGCGCGGACCCCCTGCGCCTGCAGGCGGCGGGCGACGAGCTCGGCGCGATCCGCCAGCTCGCTGTAGCGCAATGCGCCCTCCTCGCCAATGAGCGCGACCGCGTCGCCGTGCGCGGCGGCCTGGCGATCGAACATCGCATGCACGGTCAGCATGGCGTCATAGGGGGATGGCGGCGAGTTCCAGGTGTCGAGCTGGCGCTGGCGATCGACCGCGGGCAGGGTGCGGATCTCGTGCAGGCTCGCCGACGGCCGGTCGAGCAGGTCGGTGGCGGTGTCGGCGATGGCCAGCAGAAGGCCCAACTCGCAAGCGCGGTCCATCAAGGACGAGGCGCCGGTCAGGCGCAGCGTGCCGGGCCGGTCGGCAAAGGCCTGGAAGTCCACCTGCAGCAAGGCCGCGTCGCCGGCGTCGACGCCCTCGCGGCGCACGCGGTCAACTGCGGACAGCCATTGCCGTGCGGCGACGTTGTCGCCGACGCCCAGGGAAGTGCCCAGCCAGCGGGATTGAAGCAGCGTCCATGATGCGGCGAAGAGCGTGTCCGGCAGGAAGCTGAACGTGCGGGCCTGCTCTGCCCAGCGCATGGCGAGGGCTGCGGGGATGTCGAGGCTGGCCGCCTGGGCAGGCTGGCCCTGCGTGCCGGGGCAAGGGACGAACAGGTCGCCCAGCGACAGCGTCGCCTCGGCCGAGAGCTGGGAACCGGGTTGAAGTCCTTGCGCCATGAACTGGTGCCTCCGCTGTGAAAAATCCGATGCCTTCAAGAATTCGTTTTTGTGTCAGCGCCCACAAGTTCGCAATACATGTATCCGACCCAATCGGTAGTCACAAAGTAATCACATTGATATCAAGGCCGATGTTGCCCTCTGGACGCTTGCCGCACCACCCGACGAAAGCCATGTGGACCAGCCTATGCCGTTTGGAAATCCTGCAACACTCGATGCATTTGGTTGCCACTCGTGCACTGACGAAGCGCCCTTGCAGTGACGATTTTGCCTCCATTTTTACAAATTGAATACAAATGGAGTAAAGGAAACGCCAAGTTGGCAGCAAGAACTGATAGAAAAGTTCTATTTCTTCGGGCCGGTCAAGCCGACGCTTCGTCCAGCGTGCCGTCGAGGTGGCCGGTGTCGGCCCAGCCGACCAGCGTGAAGCCCTGCGGTGTCCAGAGCAGGCGGTTGATCGCCGCATTGGCCAGTTCCCAGGTCCGGGGCGCCTGCAGTTCCTGGCCCGTGGCCGCGCGGTAGAGCACGTCCATCACGCCACCATGCGCGACCAGGACCACCAGCTCGCCCGGATGCAGCGCCGCCAGGCTGGACGCAGTGACCGTGACCCGATGCCTGAAAGTGAGCAGCGACTCTCCACCTTCGGGTGCAAATTCTGGATCCCGGGTGCGCCAGAGCCGTGCCTGGGCAGGCAGGCTGGCGTCGATGTCGGCGAAGGTGCGGCCTTCGAAGAGGCCGAACGCCCGTTCGCGCAGCCCGGGTTCGGCCACCACTGCGATGCCGCGCGTCTGTCCGATGGCCTGTGCGGTCTGCCAGGCGCGCGACAGGTCGCTGGCATAGATGGCCGCGATCGGCTCCTCCTCGAGCGCCTGAGCCACCCGACCGGCTTGCCAGAGGCCGGTGTCGTTGAGCCCGATGTCGAGCTGGCCCTGCATGCGGGTGTCCACATTCCAGGCGGTTTCGCCGTGGCGAACGGCGATGACTCGTGTGGGCTCCATGGCCGAGAATTCTAGGGATAAACCCTTGGGTTCATCGGGCCGCGCGCGGGATCTCGATGTCGACCCGGCGCTCGCCCGGCGGCGGATTCGGGAATCCCTGCAGTGCCGCCTGGAACATCACGGGCAGGATGTCGGCGCTGTTGCTGTAGGGGCCGTCGTTGCGCGCATGCGTCTCGTACACCACCCGATTCGACGGCAGCTCGCGCAGCACGATGCTGACCTCGCGTGCGAACCAGGGGCTGGCCGGCGGCCCGAACGCCGGCCCATACCAGCCGCCGCCGTACCAGCCGCGGGGGCCCCAGCCGCCCCAGCCGCYGCCGTAGCCCCAGCCCGGCCCGGGCCAGGGACCGCCGACCAGCCAGGGATCGGCCCAGGGCGACAGCTCGGTCGTCACGCGGGCGCCGACCAGGGCGCTCAGCTGGGGAGCGGCGTCGTCGCGCCGCAGGCCCACGCCGTCGAGCGCGGCGCCCGCCATCGCCTCCAGCTGTTGCTGCGCCGCCTCGTCGATCTGCTGGGAGGGCAGGCGCTCGAAGCGGTAGCTCGCGCCGGCCGGTACGTCCCCCATGTTCGCGAAACTGCGCACGTCGCTGTCGACCACCCAGCGCGTGGCGCAGCCTGTCAGGCTGAAGGCCAGCAGGAGGGTGGAGAGGACGGCCTTCATGCAGGTGTCAGAGCTGCACGATGCGCAGGGCCGACGGCGCCGGCGACGCAGGGAATTCCGGGGCGTCGAAGGCCTTGTCGCCGTCTTCGTCGGCCACGCCGGTCGCCTTCAGGCCCTTGAAGTCGAAGGCCTTGCCGTCGAGCAGGTGCGAGGGCACGATGCTCTGCATCGCACCGAACATGTTCTCGATCCGGCCCGGGTGCTTGCGCTCCCACTCGCGCAGCATCTCGCCGACCTGCTTGCGCTGGAGGTTCTCCTGGCTGCCGCACAGCGTGCACGGAATGATCGGGAATTCGCGGTGCTGCGCCCAGCGGATCAGGTCTTTCTCGGCCACGTAGGCCAGTGGCCGGATCACGATGTGCTTGCCGTCGTCGCTCACCAGCTTGGGCGGCATCGACTTGAGCTTGGCGGCGAAGAACATGTTGAGGAAGAAGGTCTGCAACATGTCGTCGCGGTGGTGGCCCAGCGCCACCTTGGTGGCGCCGAGCTCGTCGGCGACGCGGTACAGGATGCCGCGGCGCAGCCGGCTGCACAGGCCGCAGGTGGTCTTGCCTTCGGGGATCACGCGCTTGACGATCGAGTAGGTGTCCTGCTCCTCGATGTGGAAGGGCACGCCGAGCGCTTTCAGGTAGCCCGGCAGCACGTCTTCCGGGAAGCCCGGCTGCTTCTGGTCGAGGTTGACCGCCACGATGTCGAAGTGGATCGGCGCCCGGGCCCGCAGCTTCAGCAGGATGTCGAGCAGCGCATAGCTGTCCTTACCGCCCGAGACGCAGACCATGACCTTGTCGCCTTCCTCGATCATGTTGTAGTCCACGATCGCGCGGCCGACCTCGCGGCACAGCCGCTTCTCGAGCTTGTGGGCCTCGCGCTCGATCTTCAGCGCACCGGAGCCGGCCGCCGCTTGCTCTTGTTCAGTCCAGACAACACTCATCTCAATTCCTTTCGCAGCGATCCGCGCCACCCATCATGGCAAGCGAAGCGAGGCCCGTTCGTGAAACACCGCGGAACCGGCTTCGCCGGGCCGCTGGTGTTGCCCCCGGCAGGGGGCTGAGGGGCCGCGGCTCCAAGCCTGCCTGTGCAGGCTTGGACGGCTCCGAAGRGCCGCWGCCTCTGGCAGCGACTCGAGGCGCCCGGACACGCAGTGCCGGGCAACCTGGGGGCGAGCATCATTTACTCCTGAATACTTCCACGCCGACTGCGTCGCAGTCGGGGTACACGTCCGGTTTCGCGGTCGACACCCGCGCGGCCTGCACCTTCGGGTGGGCCAGCACCTGCGTCAGGATGTCGTCGCACAGCGTTTCCTGCAAGTGGATGTGGCCCTTGCTCAGCCGAGTGGCCACGGTGCGGCGGATGAAGTCGTAGTCGACCACCTCGTCGAGCTCGTCCGCCTTCGGCGTCGAAAGCTCGAGCGGCACGTAGAGGTCGACGTTGATGATCACGCGCTGCTCGGCGCGCTTCTCGAATTCATGCACGCCGATGTTGATCCACACTTCGTAGTCGCGCAGGAAGACGCGTCGGCACGAGAGCAGCAAGGGGTCGAGGGCAGCGGTGGTCATGAATTGGAGGCTTTCAGCAGGTTGTCGACGACGAACATGATGTCGCGCTCGAGCGGCACGAGGTGCTGGCCGTTGTCGACGCAAAGGGTGGTGCCGGTCACGCTGGGCGTGGCGGCGAGGAAGACGCAGCTGCTGGCGACGTCGGCCGGGTCGATCGGCCGGCGCATCAGGTTGCCGCGCGCGGCGCGGGCGAAGTTGGCCTCGGTCTGCGGGCCGCTGCGGTAGAGGATGCCCGGGGCCACGCCGCACACCCGCAGCGCGGGCGCCAGCGCCTGCGCCTGCAGCGACACGGCGCGCTCCAGCGCCAGCTTGGACACGGTGTAGGAAAAATAGTCGGGGTTCAGGTTGTAGACCTTCTGGTCCAGCACATGGATCGCCGAGCGGTCGATGCCGTCGCCGGCCGTGGCGCTTTGCGCGAGCAGCCGCGCCAGGGACAGCGGCGCGACCAGATTCACGCCGAGCTGGCGCAATGCAGCGTCGCTGTCGAAGTCCAGCCCGGTGTCGGGCTCGAAGGCCGAAGCGTTGTTGACGACGCAGGCCAGGGGCCCTTGGGCCGAAGCCTGTTCGATCAGCGCGCGCCGGCCTGCTTCGCTGCCGATGTCGGCTTCGATCGCGGTCGCCGCATGGCCTTCGTCCCCGAGGCGCGCGCACAATGCCTGCGCCTGCTCTCGCGAGGCGCGGTACTGGCACCACACCTGCCAGCCCGCGCGCGCGAAGGCCTCGCAGACCGCGGCGCCCAGTCGCTGGCCGCCGCCGGTCACGAGCACGCCGCGGCGTGGGGTCGATTCAGCCATCCTGATAAATTTCCCGTATGAACATGGAGCAAGGCGCCGAACGCGCCACCCCCCTGACCCGGATTATCGACGCCGCGCTGCAGCGCGCCGGCGGCTGGCTGCCCTTTGACCGCTTCATGGCGCTGGCCTTGTATGCACCCGGACTGGGCTACTACGCCAATGCGAGCCGCAAGTTCGGCCGGATGCCGAACTCGGGCAGCGACTTCGTGACGGCGCCCGAACTCACGCCGCTGTTCGGCCGCACGCTGGCCCGCCAGGTCGATGAGGCGCTGGTGCGGACCGGCACGCAGGAAGTCTGGGAGTTCGGTGCCGGTTCGGGCGCGCTGGCGCTGCAATTGCTCGACACGCTGGGCGAGCGCATCGCGCGCTACCGCATCGTCGATCTGTCGGGCACGCTGCGCGAGCGCCAGCAGCAGACGCTGGCCGGGCATGCGGCCAAGGTCGAGTGGCTGGCCGAGCTGCCGGAGGAAATGCGCGGCGTGGTGGTCGGCAACGAGGTGCTCGATGCCATGCCGGTGCAACTGCTGGCGCGCAAGGCGCAGCAATGGTTCGAGCGCGGCGTGGTCCGCCAGGGCGACGGCTTCGCCTGGGACGACCGGCCCACCGAACTGCGGCCGCCGGTCGAGGTGGAAGGCGCGCACGACTACCTGACCGAGATCCATCCCCAGGCCGAGGCCTTCATCGCCACCCTGGCCGACCGGCTGCGGCAGGGCGCGGCCTTCTTCATCGACTACGGCTTCCCCGAGGCCGAGTACTACCACCCGCAGCGCCACATGGGCACCGTGATGTGCCACCGCGGGCACCAGGCCGACGGCGATCCGCTGGCCGACGTCGGCGCCAAGGACATCACGGCCCACGTGAACTTCACCGGGGTGGCGCTGGCGGGGCAGGACGCCGGTCTCGAAGTGCTCGGCTACTGCAGCCAGGCGCGGTTCCTGCTCAACGCGGGCATCCTGCCGATGATGGAGGCGGCTTCGCTGGCCGAGCGCGCGATGGCCGCGCGGCTGATCCACGAGCACGAGATGGGCGAGCTGTTCAAGGTGATCGGCTTCGCCGTCGGCGAGCCCTGGGACGCGCTCGGCTTTGCCGAGGGCGACCGCAGCCACACGCTGTGACGAATCGGTGACCGGCGGTGGGGTCTAATCTCCCCATGAGCTCCACCTTCACACCGGCCGACGACCTGCGCGTCGCCCATGCATTGGCCGATGCGGCGGCCTCGCACTCGCTGCGCCTGTTCCGCACCCCGCTCGACATCATCGCGAAGGCCGACGAGAGCCCCGTGACCCAGGCCGACCGCGCGGCCGAGACCGCGATGCGCGAGATCCTCGGCGCCGAACGGCCCGCCGACGGGATCTTCGGCGAAGAGCACGGCCGCGAACGGCTCGGGGCCGAGCGCGTCTGGGTGCTGGACCCGATCGACGGCACGCGCAGCTTCATCACCGGATCGCCGCTGTGGGGCACCCTGATCGGGCTGCTGCGCGGCGGCCGGGTCGAGCTCGGCGTGGTCGACATGCCGGTGCTCGGCGAGCGCTGGATCGGGCAGGCCGGCGTCGGCGCGACGCGCAACGGCCAGCCGGTGCGCGCGAGCCAGTGCAGCGCGCTGGCCGACGCCCGCATCGTGACCACCTCGCCGGACATCTTCAACCCGGCCGACTGGCAGGCCTTCGACACCTTGAGCCGCCGCTGCGCGATGCGGCGCTTCGGTGGCGACTGCTACGGCTACGCCCAGCTGGCCGGCGGCACCATCGACCTGGTGGTCGAGACCGGCCTGCAACCCTACGACTACCTGGGCCCGACCGGGCTGATCGAGGCCGCCGGCGGCCTCGTCACCGACTGGCAGGGCCGGCCGCTGGGCCTCGAGTCGAACGGCCGCGTGGTCGCGGCCGCCACGCGCGAACTTCACCGACAGGCGCTGGACCTGCTCGCGGCCTAAACTGCATCCATGATTCGCTGGCTGATCGTTGTCGTCCTGGCACTGCTGCTGATGAGCGGCCTCACGGCCTGGCTGCGGCGCTTCGGCTTCGGGCGCCTGCCCGGCGATTTCGAGTTCCGTGCCTTCGGTCGCGAATGGCAGCTGCCGATTGCCAGCACCGTGCTGCTGAGCATGATCGCGGCCCTGGTCGCGCGATGGGTCTAGTTCGATGAGCGCCGCCCGGCCGCCCGAAGGCGCTCGCACCGCAGTGCGAAGCACGGAGGTTGTTTCGTGAGAGCCTGCGTCGACATCGGCGGCACCAAGGTTGCCGTGAGCCTTTCTCCCGACAGCGCCTCGCCGCTGCTCGGCCGCCGCAGCGAGCCGACCGCGAAGACCGGCGGCAACGATGCGGTCGCGCGGCAGATCCTGCGACTGATCGACGAGGCCTGCGCCGAGCACGGCATCGCGGCCGGCGTGGTGGATTGCGTCGGCGTGTCTTCCGCCGGGCCCTTCGAACTGCGCGACGGCATGGTCGAGCTCGCCACGCCGAACATCTGCGGCGGCATCGCCGGCCCGGCGCGCGGCCTGCCCAACGACTGGATGACCGCGCCGATCGAGGCCCCGCTGCGCCAGCGCTTCGCCAGGGTGCGGGTCGAGAACGACGCGGTGGCCGCGCTGGAGGCCGAGCGGCGCTGGGGCGCGCTGCAAGGCGCCGATCATTGCGCCTACGTGACCTGGAGCACCGGCGTCGGCGTCGGGTTGTGCGTCGGCGGCCGCGTGCTGCGCGGCAAGAACGGCAACGCCGGGCATGCGGGCCACAGTTTCGTCAGCGACGACGACGCCGCCGCGCTGTGCGGCTGCGGCAACCTCGGCGATGTCGAGGGCTTGAGCGCGGGCAATGCGATCGCGCGGCGCTTCGGCCAGCCGGCGGAAGAACTGTTCGCCGCCGCCGCGCGCGGCGAGCCGCAGGCCATCGCCACCACCGACGCGCTGTGCCGCGTGATGGGGCGCATGCTCTACAACCTGGTCGCCACCCTTGACCTGCAGCGCATCAGCCTCGGGGGCAGCGTGTTCTGGAACAACCGCGACGCGCTGCTGCCGCGCCTGCAGGCACAGATCGACGGCAAGCTGGTCGCACTGACCCGCGGCGCGCTGCTGGTGCCGGCCGGGCTCGGCGACCGGGTCGGCGACTACGCGGCGCTGGCTCTGGTCGACTGAGGGTCCCCGCGCCCTTCGCTTCGTGTGGTCGCTGGCCCCCGAGGGGCGGCCCGGCGCCGGGCTGACCCCGCGCGGCGGTCACGCCGCCAAGCGCGACGGCGCCGCGCTCGCGCCCAGGCACTCGCCGACGATCTGGCCAAGCCGCCGCAACCCGGCATCGATCTTCTCGCCGTAGGGCGCCCCGCAGTTGATGCGCAGGTAGTGGTCGTAGCGCGAGGAGTTCGAGAACAGCGTCCCCGGTGCGATCAGGATCCGCTCGCGCAGCGCCGCATCGAACACCGTCGCCGACGATAGCCGCTCGGGCAGTTCCACCCACAGCTGCAGGCCGCCCGGCGGCAGGTTCAGCCGCGTGCCGGCCGGAAAGTGCGCGGCGATCGCATCGGCCGTGGATTCGCGCTGCAGCTTGAGCCGCTCGCGCAGCCGCCGCAGGTGCCGGTCGTAGGCGCCGGTACCCATGAATTCACCGGCGGCGCACTGGGCGAGTTCTTCGTTGCTGCGGGTCTGGGTGTACTTGAGCATCTCGACCCGGCCGTGCCAGCGGCCGGCCGAGATCCAGCCCAGCCGCAGCCCGGGCGCCAGGATCTTGTGCAGCGAGGCGCAGTGGATCACGTTGCCTGTGCAGTCCCATGACTTGATGGCGCGCGGCGGCGATTCGGCGTCGAGCAGTTCGCTGTAGGTGTCGTCCTCGATCAGCGCGATGGCGTGCCGTTCGCACAGTGCGACCAGGCGCTGCTTGTGGCTGTCGGGCATGACGCTGCCCAGCGGGTTCTGCAGGTGCGGCACCACCACCACGGCCTTGATGTGGCCGTAGGCCTCGACCGCCATCTCGAGGGCCTCGATCGACAGCCCGGTCTGCGGGCTGGTGGGGATTTCGAGGGCGCGCATGCCCAGGCTTTCGAGCACCTGCAGCAGGCCGTAGAAGGTCGGCGACTCGACCGCCACCGTGTCGCCGGGCTGCGCCACGGCGCGCAGCGCGAGGTTCAGTGCCTCGATGCAGCCGTTGGTGACCAGCACCTCGTCGGGCGCCAGCGTCATGCCCACGCGCAAGCCGCGCCGCGCCGCCGCTTCGCGCAGCGGCGTCAGGCTGCGCGAGGGCGCGGCGGTGGTCAGCAGTTCGGGCCGCTGGCGCAGCATGCGGACCATGATCGTGCGCAGCGCCTGAGCCGGATAGAGCTCGGGCGTGCCGCGTGCCGTGGAGAAATCGACCACCGCCTCGCGCTGGCGCCGGCGCGCCACGAAATCCGAGACCTTGGCATGGATGCCGACGTACTGGGCCGGGTCGGGCGCCCCCTGGGCGGCGGGCTCGTCCATGGTCGCGATCGCCAGCCGGCGCGGCCGCCGCACGAAGTAGCCCGAGCGGTCGCGGGCCTCGACCCAGCCTTCGCCCTCCATCGTCCGGCACAGCTGCAGCGCGGTCGACAGGCTGATGCCGTGCAAGCGCATCAGGCTGCGCAGCGAGGGCAGCTTGTCGCCCGGCTTGAGCGACCCGGCGCGGATCGCGTCCAGGTAGTGCGTGGCCAGCTGGCGGTAGAGCGGTGGCGATTCCATGCGGTCGATGCTCGCGCAGGCGGGGCGGTGAAAACAGATGCAGATTGGCGGGAAAGGAACCATAACAGATGAACTTCCGATGCGTCTGTTGCGGCGGCCAAAGGCGGCTGCTGTGCCTGTTTTTCCGGCAGGCCACTGCCTACGATGAAGTCATTGCCAACTCTTCGACCGAGGCCCCTGCGATGACCACCGAGCTTCCCGAATCCACCCGCCTGCTGCCCGGCCAGACGCTGCGCATGGCCGTCGATGCCGGCTTCACGCTGCTCGTCGCGGAAGGTTGCGTGAACCTGATCTCGCCGCCCACCTGGTTCGGCGAAACCATGTTCAACCTGAAGACGCCGCTGAACGAGGGTGACGCCCATGTGGTGGAGCGCGGCGGATGGATCGAGATCCGGGCGCTGTCGCCCGCCCGGGTCGGGGCGCTGCCGCGGCCTGCGGCCCCCACCGCGGCATCTGCGTCGCGCGTGGCGCGGCTGCTGCAATTGCTGGGCGCGGGCGCGGCCTGGCGCTGAGCGGCGCGCCGGCGGTCTAGTGCTCGCTCGTCGCCTCGCGCAACGCCGTCAGGAAGCCGTTTCGCCACCAGTGCACATCCTGCTCGCGGATGCGCGCCAGCAGCTTCTGGTGGCGCTCGCGCCGCTCCTCCAGCGGCATCTGCAGCGCCTGCTGCATGGTCTCGGCGGTGCCGTGCGTGTCGTAGGGATTCACCAGCAGCGCCTCCTTGAGCTGCTCGGCCGCGCCGGCGAAGCGCGACAGCACCAGCACGCCGGGGTCGGCCGGGTCCTGCGCCGCGATGTACTCCTTGGCCACCAGGTTCATGCCGTCGCGCAGCGGCGTGACGAGGCCGACCGCGGCGGCACGGCACAGGCCGGGCACGCGCTTGCGGGCGACCATGCGGTGGATGTAGCGCACCGGCATCCAGTCGAGTTCGCCGAAGTCGCCGTTGATGGCGCCGCACAGCGACTCCAGTTCGCGCCGGATGTCGGCGTAGGCGTCGACCGTCTCGCGCGTCGGCGAGGCGATCTGGATCAGGGTCGCGCTGCGGCGGTTCTCGGGATAGTTGGCCAGCAGTTCGCGGAACGAGCGCACGCGCTGCGGAATGCCCTTGGAGTAGTCGAGGCGGTCGATGCCCAGCAGCAGGCGCCGGCTCGAATACTCGCGCTTCATGGTCTCGTACATGTCGCGCGACTCCCTGGCGTGCGTGAGCGCCGCGAACTCGTCGACATCGATGCCGATCGGGAAGGCGTTGCAGCGGACCTTCTGGCCGAAGGCGCGGACCATGTGGTTGTCCAGGATTTCGCCGTGCGCCTCGTTCTTCACGTAGTGCTCGAAATGCTGCACGTCCTGCTCGGCCTGGAAGCCGATCAGGTCGTAGGCGAACAGCGAGCGCATCAGCCATTCGTGCTGCGGGATCGCCGCGATGATGATCTGCGGCGGCAGCGGGATGTGCAGGAAGAAACCGATGCGCTGGCGGCAGCCCATCGCGCGCAGCTCGTCCGCCAGCGGGATCAGGTGGTAGTCGTGCACCCAGATGATGTCGTCTTCCTTCAGCAGCGGCAGCAGCTTGCGCGCGAACAGCTGGTTCACGCGCCGGTAGCCGCCGATGAAGCCGGCGTCGAAATGCGCCAGGTCGAGCCGGTTGTGGAACACCGGCCACAGCACGTCGTTGCTGTAGCCCTGGTAGTAGCTGTCGTGGTCCTCGCGGCTCAGGTCGATGGTGGCGAGCGTCACCTTGCCGGCCTGCTGCCGGTGCAGTTCGCCTTCGCCGGTCGGGCCTTCCTCGACGATGGCGCCGCTCCAGCCGAACCACAGGCCGCCGCTTTGCTGCAGGCTTTCGCCGAGCGCGACCGCGAGTCCGCCGGCGGCCGGCTTGCGCGGGTCGGCGACCCGGTTGGAAACCACGACTAAGCGACTCATATGCACGAATCCCAGGGCGCCGACAGCCGCACCGCCGCGTTGATGATCCCCACCATCGAATAGGTCTGCGGGAAGTTGCCCCACATCTCGCCGGTGACCGGGTGCGTGTCCTCGGACAGCAGCCCGAGCGGATTGCGCGCCGCCAGCATGGTCTCGAAGATCTGCCGAGCCTCGGCCTTGCGCCCGATCTTGACCAGTGCGTCGATGCGCCAGAAGGTGCAGATATTGAAGGCGGTCTCGGGCTTGCCGAAGTCGTCGGCGGCCTCGTAGCGGCGCATGTAGGGGCCGTCGCAGAGCGACCTCTCCATCGCCTCGACCGTCGAGATGAAGCGCGGGTCGCGGGCGTCGACGAGTCCGACCTCGACCATCAGCAGCACGCTGGCATCGAGCTCATGGCCGCCGAAGCTCTCGGCGAAGGCCTGGCGCTCCTCGCACCACGACTTGTCGAGGATCTCCYCCCGCATCCGGGACGAGTGCCCGTGCCAGTAGGCCGCCCGGTCCACGAGGCCCAGCGAGCGCGCGATCTTGGCGAGCCGGTCGCAGGCGGCCCAGCTCATCAGCGCCGAGCTGGTGTGGATGCGTGCGCGCGTGCGCAGCTCCCACATGCCGGCATCGGGCGTGCCGTAGACCCGGATCGCCTGCTCGCCGACCGCCTCCAGGTGCGGGAACTCGGCCACGCCGGCGCGGCTCAGCAGCCGGTGATCGTGGAAGGACTGCGACGCGCCGAGCACGATGTTGCCGTAGACGTCGTGCTGGAAGTGCTCCTGCGCCTGGTTGCCCACGCGAACCGGTCCCATGCCGCGGTAGCCGTCCAGCCCTTCGACGAAGGACTCGGGCAGCTCGCGCTCCAGGCCGATGCCATAGAGCGGCTGGATGTGCTCGCCGTGCGAGCCGATCACCACGTTCGACAGCCAGCGCAGGTAGTCCTCCATGGTGCCGACTTCCGACAGGCTGTTGAGCGCACGCACCACGAAGAAGGCGTCGCGCAGCCAGCAGTAGCGGTAGTCCCAGTTGCGCTGGCTTCCCGGCGCCTCGGGAATGCTGGTGGTCATCGCGGCGACGATCGCGCCGGTGTCCTCGTAGAGCGAGAGCTTGAGCGTGATCGCGGCGCGGATCACCGCCTCCTGGTACTCGAACGGGATCGCCAGCCGCTTGGTCCAGGTGCGCCAGTAGGCGATGGTCTCCTGCTCGAAGTGGCGCGCGGTGTCGGCGATGCCGTCGGTCAGCGTTTCGTCRGCGCCGAGCACGAAATTGTGCTCGCGCGAGAGCACGAAGGGCTGGCGCGAGAGGATGTGCGAGACCGAGGCATCGGTGGTCAGCCTGAGCGTGAAGTCGGGGCCGACATAGCGGATGTGGTTGCTGCCGCGCGTGATGGTGGGTGCCTGAACGCCCCATTGGAAGCGCGGCGCCAGCGACACGCGGACGCGTGGCGTGCCGTTGATCGGCTTCACCCGGCGCACCATCGTGAGCGGCCGGAAGTAGCGCGAGCGGCTGTGGAAGCGCGGTGCCAGGTCGGTGATCTCGATGCCCTGGCCGGCGCTGTCGAATAGCCGGGTCCGCAATACCGCGGTGTTCGGCTCGTACCACTGCTTCGACGAGGCGAAGTCCTCGATCTCGATGGCCCAGGCGCTGGCGTCCTCGCCCGGGTGCAGCAGCGCATTGAACACCGGGTCGCCGTCGAAGCGCGGCAGGCAGCACCAGACCACGCGGCCGCGGGCATCGACCAGCGCGCTGTAGGCGCAGTTGCCGATCAGACCGACATCGAGCGAGGCGGCGGCCGGCGGGCCGAAGCCCTGGCGTGCGGCCGGATCGGCGCGGGTTTCGGTGGCGGCGAACTCTTCGGCGGATGTCTTCATTCAGGCTTCCTCGGGCTGTGGTTGTTGCCGGGTGACGCGAGCAAGTCCCGCGCCGCCACCAGCCATTCGAACACCGCGCGCGGCGAGTCGAGCCGGCACAGCGCCTGGCTGGGACCGGCGCCGACCTTGATCGCGACGCCGCCGCGCGGCTGAACGATGGCGAAGCCGCTCTCGTCGGTGGTGTCGTCGCCGGCGAATACCGGCATCCGGCCGGCGAATGGCGCTTCGCGCAGGAAGGCATCGATCGCGACGCCCTTGTTGATGCCCGCGGGCTTGACCTCGAACACGAACTTGCCGTGCAGCAGTTCGAACTGAGGCTGGTCGCCGATCACGCGCGCCATGGCGTCGCGGCAGACCGCTTCGAGCTGGGGCGCGAGCCGGTAGTGCAGGGCGATTGCGGCGTGCTTGCGCTCGACCAGCAGGCCCTCGTGCACGCGCGCCAGTTCGTTGGCGGCATCCAGCACGAGCGTGAGATCCAGCGCGCGCTGCTCCTGCATCCGGCCGTCGGCGTCGCGGCGCTGCACGCCATGCTCGCCCGCGGCCGGCAGCCGCAGGGGCGCGAGGAATCGGTCGATGACGTCGATCTGGCGGCCGGAGACGACCGCCAGGGCGCCGCCCAGCAGGTCATGGAGGTCGCCGAGCAGCGCGACCAGGGCCGGTGGCACATGAATCGCCTCCGGCGTCTCGGCGATGTCGACCAGGGTGCCGTCGAAGTCGAGAAAGAGGGCCGCCTCGGCGGTGAGTCTGGGGGGCTTCTGCATGGAGGGAAAACCATAGCAGACTCGCACCGCCCGGCGCGTCGGCGAATCGCTCGATTTCTGCCCTGCGCGAACCGGGGATAGGCGAAATGGCCGATGGCCATGTGTCCATGCGTGGCGCAAGCGAGGCCCGGCGCCAGCCTGGACCCTATGCGTGCAGCGAGGCCGCAATCGCCCGGACGCGTGCGGCTCGAATCGCCGACGCGATCTCCGGCCCCTGGTCGCCGCGTGCCAGCGCCTCGCGCGCAATCGGCGCCGTGGCCACTTCCTGGGCCGTGGCCAGGGCGGCCCGCAGCCTCTCGCGCGGCGGATACGCCTCTTCTTCCAGGCCGAGGCGTCCGCGCGCATCGCATTCGCAGGCCAGCAGCACCTCGGCGAAGCGCTCGGGTTTCCTGAAGGCGTCGCAGCGCTCCAGCAGGCGGACGATCGCGGCGGCGTCGAGTCCGCCGCTGCGGTGGATGTTGCCGTGCTCGCGCGCCACCACGTCGGCCAGCTCCCGGACCTCGACCGGCACTCGCCAGCGGTCGCAGACCGCGCGCAGCAGGCGGGCGCTGCGCTGCTCGTGGCCGATATGGCGCGGCAGTACGTCGGCGGGCGTGGTGCCCTTGCCGAGGTCGTGCACCAGGCAGGCGAAGCGAACGCCCAGCGGCGCCGAGAGCCGCGCCGCCATGTCGAGCACCATCATCAGGTGCACGCCGGTGTCGACTTCGGGGTGGTGGGCCTCGGGCTGAGGCACGCCCCAGAGGCGATCGACCTCGGGCAGCAGCACCGCGAGCGCGCCGCATCGGCGCAGCAGCTCGAACATCCGCGAAGGTCGGGTCTCCATCAGGCCGCGCGAGAGTTCCTGCCAGACGCGCTCGGGCACCAGGGCGTCGACTTCGCCGGCCTCGACCATCTCGCGCATCAGCGCCAGGGTGTCCGGCGCGACCTGGAAATCACTGAWGCGGGCCGCGAAGCGAGCGACCCGGAGGATGCGCACCGGATCCTCGCGGAAGGCGTCGGTCACATGGCGCAGCAACTTGTGCCGCAGGTCGCGCTGGCCGTGGAAGGGGTCGACCAGGTCGGCCGGGTCCAGGTC
>NZ_JBFUCI010000086.1:0-18223 GCF_056405335.1 Variovorax sp. P1_H12_2 | reverse complement strand
ACGGCACGCCGAGCGGCGCGGTGTTCGTGCCCTTCGCCTACTACGAGGCGGCGGCCAACCTGATGACCAATGCGGCGCTCGATCCGTTCGGGAAGATCCCGGAGTTCAAGTATTGCGCGGTGCAGATCCGGCGCGGCGGCGCACCGATGGCGGCGGCCGGCTACGGCACCGGCGCGACAGGCGACAATGCGCGCCTGCCATGGACAGTCTCGACCTGATCAGAACCTTCCGCGAGGTCGCCACGTACGGCAGCTTCTCGCGTGCCGCGACCAAGCTCGACGTCTCGAAGGCGACGGTGAGCAAGTACATCGCCGAACTCGAGACGCGGCTCGGCGTGCGGCTGCTCAACCGCTCCACGCGCGCGGTCAGCCTCACCGATGCCGGCGCGCTGCTGCTCGAACGCAGCAAGCCGATGATGGAGATGTTCGAGCTCACCCAGGCCGAGGTGCAGGAGCACGCCAACCATCCCACGGGGCGGCTGCGCATCTCGGCGCCGCTGGGCTCCGGCCAGGGCGACCTGCCGAAGCTGCTGGGCCAGTTCATGGGCCACTACCCCGACGTCAGCATCAGCCTGCAGCTGACCAACCGCGCGATCGACATGGCCGAGGACGCGATCGACGTGGCGCTGCACTTCGGTCCGATCGAGGACGAGAACCTGATCGTGCGCAAGCTGGTGCGCGGCCATCTGGTGGTGTGCGCCTCGCCGGTCTACTGGAAGAAGCACGGCAAGCCGACCCATCCGCGCGAGCTCGCCGACCACGATGCGCTGACCCAGTCGCGGCTGGGCGCCCACCCGGAATGGCGCTTCGAGGTGGACGGCAAGCCCTTCGACGTCGAGGTCAAGAGCCGGATGGACGCCACCGAGAGCGCGCCGCTGATCCAGATCGCGCTGCAGGGATTCGGCGTGATCTACATGCCCAACATGCTGGTGCAGCCGCACGTCGAGCAGGGCGAGTTGGTGCCGGTGCTGCAGGACTACGTGCGCAGCGACATGTGGCTGTCGGCCGCCTACCTGCAGCGGCGCCACAACAGCGCGGCGCTGCGCGCCTTGCTCGATTTCCTTGAATCGCGCTTCAGCGTGCGGAACAAGGCCAGGGGCTGAACGATCGGCGTCGCGGCGCTTYCCCCCTGCCGCGCGCCCCGCGGCGTGCTCTATGCCGGTAGCGGACCAGGATGCCAAGAATTGAAGTCGGCGTAACGAACAAGAATGGATTAACCCTTYTGTTTCCTTCTTTCCAGTTTGGCCTGTGGTCCTAAGCTTCAACCCAGTTCAATGAACCACAGGAACGGGGTATGGCAAGACTGATCATCCTGGCGCGGCACAGCAGCGTGCGGCAGGTCAACATCGCGGGCCCGATCACCACCATCGGGCGGTCCGGCAGCAACAGCGTGTGCATCGACAGCGAGCGGGTGAGCCGGCATCACGCCGCCATCGAGTGGACCGGCGACCGCTTCCTGCTCACCGACATGGGCAGCCGCAACGGCACCTACGTCAACAACGAGAAGGTGAGGGCGCACGCGCTGTCCAACGGCGACGCGATCGTGGTCGGCGACTGCCAGCTGCGCTTTCTCTACAGCCAGCCTCTGCCGCCGGCCGATGCGCTGCGGCTCATGACCCTGCCGGACCATCTCATGGCGATCGATGCGCAGATGGCGCGCAGCGCCAGCCGGCGCGTGCCTGAACGCCGCGTGTTCGCGCGCTGAGCTCAGGCCGGCGCCGGGCCGCGACCCACACGCAGTGGGGGAGCGTGGGGGCTTCAGGCGTACCGCGCTGCCATCGGCCGGCCGCGCGGCGGAACCGGCATCGCCGGCATCGCGCTCTGCTGGCTGCGCTCGGCGATCAGCCGGGCGGCCAGCTGCGCGGCCATCTCGAGCTTCTTCAAGTCGCGTGCCTCCAGCGACGGATCGGGCGTGAAGCTGAAGGAATACAAGGTGCCGTAGATCGTGCCGTTGCCGAGCACGACCGGCGCGCTGAGGTAGCAGCCTGCGGGCACCTTGGCGCTCAGTACCTGCTTGCAGAAGGCGAGTTCGAGCGGCTCGGCCTGCTCGTCGACGAACTGCGCGCGCCCGGAGGGCTGCCGCCGGTGGGACACCTGCCGGCCGTCGACGAACTCGCAGGCGAAGGCGGCCTCCATGCCGTGCTGTTCGCGCAGCAGCTTGAGGACCTGGTGCACCGAGGGGTCCAGCAGCGGATCGCTCATGTCCGGCGTCGCCATCAGCAGTTCGGACACGGTCACCTCGACGGCTGCGAGTGCGGGATCGTGTGCGTAGTAGCTCATGGTGGGGTCTCCGGTGGAATGGGTCGATTGGAGCGCACAAACTCCCCTGATCTCAAAAAACGAGAACTAAGGTTTCCTTTTGTGGCGACCTTTGTCACAGAAATGCAATCGAAATGCTTCAAAACGTGAGCGCCGCCATACACCCGACAAGGCCGTGGGCGTTCCGGCATCGGCTATCGTCGGCCCCATGGTGAACCCTGAAACCTCTTCTGCCGCGCCCCGCCCGACGCTCGACGTCGCCGTGGTGATGCGGCGCGAACGGCTTCACGGCCCGTCCAGCCACTGGCAGCCCTGGCGCTGGACGCTCGATGCGGTCGTGCCCGACGAGCCCGGCTTCGGCACCGGGCCCCGGCTGCTGCGCGACGACCAGGGCGAGCAGTTCTGGCTGCATCCCGGTTTCAAGGTCGAGCTGTTCCGCGACGAGGCCGAGGGCTATCACCTCAACGCGACCACGCCGGCGCCTTGCTGGTTCGTGCTCTGGCGCATGGACGAGGAAGCGACCCTGGGCCCGGAGCCGATTCCCCGCCCGGTGGTCGTGACCCTGAGCTACTACGAGGCGGGCCGCTGGCTGGACGCGCAGGAAACCGTCGAGCAGGTGCCGGCCCCGCCCGAGGTGCTGGAATGGCTGCGCACCTTCGTGCAGGAGCACTACGTGGCCGAGCCCAAGAAGCGCAAGCGGCCCGAGAGCTTCCGGCCGCTGGTGGACCGCTTCGGCAACGCGGCGAGCGTGTCGACCGAGAAGAAGCGGGGCAGGGGAGCCGGCGATGTCTGAACGGCCCCCACGCTCCCCCACTTCGTGTGGGTCGCTGCCCCCCGAGGGGGCCGCAGGCCCGCTTGGGGCGGCCCCGCGCGAGCCTGAAGGCTTCTTTGATCGCTGGTCGCGACGCAAGCAGCAGGTGCGCGCGGGCGAAGTGCCCGAGGAGCCGGCGATCGAGGCCGAAGACGAGGTGCGTGAAGCCGCCGCCCCGACCGGGCCGGCGCCTTCGGTGCTGCCGGCCGCGGAGGCCCCGCCGCCGCTCACGCTGGCCGATGTGCAGGCGCTGGACATCGATTCGGACTTCAAGCCCTTCGTCGCCGAGGGCGTGGCCCCGGAGGTCAAGAACGCCGCCTTCAGGAAGCTCTTTGCCGATCCGCACTTCAACGTGATGGACGGGCTCGACACCTACATCGACGACTACGCCAAGCCTTCGCCCTTGCCCGACAGCGTGCTGCGCCAGATGGCGAGCGCCAAGTTCCTGAAGCTCTTCGAGGAAGAGCCCGAAGAAACTCCCGGGAACGATGGATTGCCCGACGTGGCACAGTCCGATCCGGGAGACTCCCCCAGCCCGCCGGTTGCCGTTGCGCAACCCGCCAGCCAACCGACCGATGACCACCACGCTGATCTGCGACTGCAACCAGACGATGCCCCTCGAGCCGAAGATGCTCGGGACGGCACTGGCTGAAACCCTGCCCCTCCATTCCTCGCTGTGCCGCCGCGAAGCGGCGTCCTTCCAGCGCGCCATCCAGTCCGGTGACGAGGTGGTGGTCGCCTGCACGCAGGAGAAGCGCCTCTTCGGCGAACTCGCCGGGCAGACGCCCGAGGCCACCTCGCCGATCCGTTTCGTCAACATCCGCGAGACCGGCGGCTGGAGCCGCGATGCCCGCAGCGCGATGCCGAAGATCGCCGCGTTGCTGGCCGCCGCCGGCCTGCCCGAGCCGGACCCGGTGGCGACCGTGAGCTATGCGAGCCAGGGCCGGCTGCTGATCATCGGCGCCCTCGACGAAGCGGAGCAGGCCGCGGCGCTGCTCGGCGACAGCCTCGAGGTCACGATCCTCTCCCAGGGCCCCGGCCTGCTCGGCGGTGCCCAGGAGCGGCGCTGGCCGGTGCTCGCGGGCCGGCTCGAGTCGCTGACCGGCTGGCTCGGCGCCTTCCAGCTGCAATGGACGCGCGACAACCCGATCGACCTCGACCTGTGCACCCGCTGCAATGCCTGCGTGGCGGCCTGTCCCGAGCAGGCCATCGGGCTGGACTACCAGATCGACCTGGGCAAGTGCACCTCGCACCGCGATTGCGAGCGCGCCTGCAGCGTCGCCGGCGCGATCCGCTTCGATCGTGCGCCCGAGCGCCTGGACGGCGCCTTCGACCTGGTGCTCGACCTCGGCGCCTCGCCGGTCATCGACTGGCACGCGCCGCCGCAGGGCTACTTCCATCTGCCCGGCGGCGTGGCGCATGCGCGCGGCCTGCAGACGCTGCTGCGCCTGCGCGAACTCGTCGGCGAGTTCGAGAAGCCGAAGTTCTTCGACTACAAGCAGAAGCTCTGCGCCCACAGCCGCAACGAGGYCGTCGGCTGCAACGCCTGCATCGAGGTCTGCTCGGCGCACGCGGTCAGCAGCGACAAGGAGCGCCAGCGCATCGTCGTCAATCCGAACCTCTGCGTCGGCTGCGGCGCCTGCACCACGGTGTGCCCGACCGGCGCACTGGGCTACACCTACCCGCGCACGCCCCATCAGGGACTCAAGCTGCGCACGCTGCTCGCCACCTATGCGGGCGCGGGCGGCCGCGATGCCGCGCTGCTGCTGCACAGCCAGGAAGGCGGCCAGGCCCTGGTCGAGCAACTGGGTCGCCAGGCTCAGCTCGGCCGCGCCCACGGCGTGCCGGCGAATGTGATTCCGGTCGGGCTCTTCCATGCGGCGAGCACCGGCATCGACTTGTGGCTGACCGCCGTGGCCTTCGGCGCCTCGCAGGTGCTGGTGCTGGCGACCGGCGAGGAGGCGCCGACCTACCTGGCCGCGCTCGGCAAGCAGATGGACATCGCGCAATCGCTGCTGCGCGGGCTGGGCTACACGGGCACGCATTTCCGGCTGATCGAGGCCGCGACACCCGAGGCGCTCGACGCCGCGCTCGCGGGCCTGGGCGCGAGCCGCCGGCAGCTGCCGGCGAAGCCGGCCCGCTTCGCGGTCGGCGCCGAGAAGCGCAGCACGCTCGAACTGGCGCTCGACCACCTCCTGGACGAATCGCCGGCGCTGCGCAACCCGGCCGCCGACGCGCCGCTCGCGATTGCGCTGCCCGCGGGCGCGCCCTTCGGCGGCATCGCGGTGAACAAGGACGCCTGCACCCTGTGCCTGGCCTGCGTCAGCGCCTGCCCCGCCGGCGCGCTGCAGGACAACCCGAACGCGCCGCAACTGCGCTTCATCGAGAAGAACTGCGTGCAGTGCGGCCTGTGCGAGACCACCTGCCCCGAGCACGCGATCTCGCTGGTGCCGCGACTGCTCGCGGCGCCGGAACGCAAGCAGCCGGTGGTGCTCAACGAGGCCAGGCCGTGGGCCTGCATCCGCTGCAGCAAGCCCTTCGGAACGCAGAAGGCGATCGAGGCCATGCTGGGCAAGCTGGCCGGTCATGCGATGTTCCAGGGCGAGGCGCTGGAGCGCCTCAAGATGTGCAGCGACTGCCGCGTCATCGACCTCTACAGCGCGCAGAACGAAATGAAGATCACGCCGCTATGAACATGAACGAGCGAATTCCCGTCACTTCCGCGCTCGACGAAGAGGTCGCCCGTGCCGAGCTCTACGGCCTGCTGGCGCGCCTCTGGTATGCGGCACCCGATGCCGAACTGCTCGAGGCCTTCCAGGTGGCGCCGACCGAGGCACCCGCCGCCGGCGCCTTTCTGGAGGAACCGTGGCGCCAGCTGGTCGGCCTGGCGCGAGACACCGGCCTGGCCGAATTGCGCGCCGAATACGACGCGCTGTTCGGCGGCATCGGCAAGCCCGAGGTCTACCTGTTCGGCTCGCACTACCTGAGCGGCTTCCTGAACGACAAGCCGCTGGCCCAGTTGCGCAACGACCTCGACCGCCTCGGGCTGGCGCGCGAGGAGTCGGTGTCCGAGTCCGAGGACCACGTCGCCTGCCTGTTCGAGGTCATGCGCTACCTGATCGCGGGCGACGACGTGGAAGTTGCCAATTTAACGCAACAAAAAGTATTCTTCTCTACTCATTTGCAACCTTGGTTGCCGGCGATGTGCGAGGCGATCTCGGTGCACCCCCGGGCCCGCTTCTATGCCGCGCTGGCCGGTCTGACCCGCGCGTTTTCGGAGGTGGAGTCCCAGGGCTTCGACATGTCGCACTGAGACTGAGGGATATCTCCGATCTCGGTCCTCAGGGTCTGGACTAGTATCCAAGGATATGTAACTCGTTTCATATCTCGTTCAGTCAGCCACTCCTGGAGACGTTATGCAGGACAGCCCATCCGCCGGCCCCCGACCGGCCTCCCGCCGGGGATTCTTTGTCGGCGCCGCCACCGTCGGCGCAGCCGCAGCCGCTGTCACCGTGCTGCCCAAGGTCGTCGAGGCGCCTGGCGCCGCGGCCGCTGCTTCCGCGCTCCCACCCGCGCCCGAGAACGGCGGCGGCTATTCGCTGAGCGAGCACGTCAAGCGCTACTACAAGACCGCGTCTGCCTGAGCACGAAAGCCCACGATGCTATTGACCAAGAAAGCGCCCGCCGCCGCGCGTGACGGCGTCGACGCCCGTTCCTCCTCTTCCTCCTCGCCCTTCGTCCACAGCCTGCGGCGCGGCCTGTCGAACGCGCTGCCGACCATGGACCGCCGCGCCTTCCTGCGCCGCTCCGGTCTCGGCGTGGGCGTCGGCCTCGCGGCCGGACAGCTCACGCTGATCAAGAAGGCCGACGCCATGCCGGGCCAGGCGAGCGCCATCGGCGCCGGCAAGATCGAAGTCCGGCGAACCGTCTGCTCCCATTGCTCGGTCGGCTGCGCCTCCGATGCGGTGGTCGAGAACGGCGTCTGGGTGCGCCAGGAGCCGGTGTTCGATTCGCCGATCAACCTCGGCGCGCACTGCGCCAAGGGCGCGGCCCTGCGCGAGCACGGCCATGGCGAATACCGGCTGCGCTACCCGATGAAGCTGGTCAACGGCAAGTACGAGCGCATCAGCTGGGACACGGCGCTGACCGAGATCACCGCCAGGCTGGTGGAACTGCGCAAGGCCAGCGGACCCGATTCGATCTACTGGATCGGTTCCAGCAAGCACAGCAACGAGCAGGCCTACCTGATGCGCAAGTTCGTGAGCTTCTTCGGCAGCAACAACTGCKACCACCAGGCGCGCATCTGCCACTCGACCACGGTCGCGGGCGTGGCGAACACATGGGGCTACGGCGCCATGACGAATTCGTACAACGACATGCGCAACGCCAAGGTCGCGATGTACATCGGCTCGAACGCGGCCGAGGCGCATCCGGTGAGCATGCTGCACATGCTGCATGCGAAGGAAAACGGCTGCAAGATGATCGTGGTCGACCCGCGATTCACCCGCACCGCGGCCAAGGCCGACGAGTACGTACGCATCCGCTCGGGCTCCGACATTCCCTTCCTGTTCGGCCTGCTGTATCACATCTTCAAGAACGGCTGGGAGGACAAGAAGTACCTCAACGACCGCGTCTTCGGCATGGAGGACGTGCGCGCCGAGGTGATGGCCAAGTGGACGCCCGACAAGGTCGAGGAAGCCTGCGGCGTGAAGGAGGCGCAGGTCCTGAAGGTCGCGACTTGGCTCAACGAGAACCGGCCCGGCACCGTCGTCTGGTGCATGGGCCAGACGCAGCACACGATCGGCAACGCGATCGTGCGCGCCTCGTGCATCCTGCAGCTGGCGCTGGGCAACGTGGGCACCTCGGGCGGCGGCACCAACATCTTCCGTGGCCACGACAACGTGCAGGGCGCCACCGACGTCGGCCCGAACCCCGATTCGCTGCCGGGCTACTACGGGCTGGTCGAGGGCTCCTGGAGGCATTTCGCGGCGACCTGGGGCGTCGATTTCGACTGGATCAAGGGCCGCTTTGCTTCGCCCGCGATGATGACCAAGCCCGGCATCACGGTGTCGCGCTGGATCGACGGCGTGCTCGAGAAAAACGAGCTGATCGACCAGGACTCGAACCTGCGCGGCGTCTTCTACTGGGGCCATGCGCCGAACTCCCAGACCCGCGGCCTCGAGATGAAGCGGGCCATGGACAAGCTCGACCTGCTGGTGGTGGTCGACCCGTACCCGTCGGCGACCGCGGCGATGGCCGCGATGCCGGGCCGCGCGGAAGACCTGAACCCCAACCGCGCGGTCTACCTGCTGCCGGCCTGCACCCAGTTCGAGACCAGCGGCTCCGTCACGGCGTCGAACCGCTCGCTCCAGTGGCGCGAGAAGGTCATCGAGCCGCTCTGGGAGAGCCGCAGCGACCACATGATCATGCAGCAGTTCGCCGACCGGCTCGGCTTCGGCAAGGAGCTCAGCAAGAACTACAAGATGCAGAAGGTCAAGGGCATGGACGAGCCCGTGCCCGACGACATCCTGCGCGAGATCAACAAGTGCTGCTGGGCGGTCGGCTACACCGGCCAGAGCCCCGAGCGTCTGCAGGCCCACATGCGCAACATGGCCGCCTTCGATGTCCGTACGCTGCGGGCCAAGGGCTCGGTCAAGGACAAGGTCAACGGCTACGACATCGCCGGCGACTACTTCGGCCTGCCGTGGCCCTGCTACGGCACGCCCGAGCTCAAGCACCCGGGCTCGCCGAACCTGTACGACACCTCGAAGCACGTGATGGACGGCGGCGGCAACTTCCGCGCCAATTTCGGTGTCGAGCGCAACGGCAAGAACCTGCTGGCCGAGGACGGATCGCATTCGCTGGGCGCGGCGATCACCACGGGCTACCCCGAGCTCGACCACCTGCTGCTCAAGAAGCTGGGCTGGTGGGACGAACTCACCGAGGTCGAGAAGACCAAGGCCGAGGGCAAGAACTGGAAGACCGACAGTTCGGGCGGCATGATCCGCGTGTTCATGAAGAACCACGGCTGCCATCCCTTCGGCAATGCCAAGGCGCGCGCCGTGGTGTGGAACTTCCCGGATGCGATCCCGCAGCACCGCGAGCCGCTGTACGGCAACCGGCCCGACCTGATGGTGAAGTACCCGACGCACGACGACAAGATGGCGTTCTGGCGTCTGCCCACGCTCTACAAGACGATCCAGCAGAAGAACATCGCCGACAAGATCGCCGAGAAGTTCCCCTATGTGATGACTTCCGGCCGCCTGGTCGAGTACGAGGGCGGCGGCGAGGAGACCCGCTCCAACCCCTGGCTGGCCGAGCTGCAGCAGCAGATGTTCATCGAGATCAACCCGAAGGTGGCGGCCGAGAAGGGCATCCGCAACGGCGAGCGGGCCTGGGTCCACACGCCGACGGGCGCCCGGCTCAACGTGCAGGCCCTGGTGACCGAGCGGGTCGGGCCCGACACGGTGTTCATGCCCTTCCACTTCTCGGGCCACTGGCAGGGCAAGGACATGCTCGCCTACTACCCGGCGGGCGCGCACCCGATCGTGCGCGGGGAGGCGATCAACACCGCCACCACCTACGGCTACGACAGCGTCACGATGATGCAAGAGACCAAGACGACGGTCTGCAACGTCGAAAAGGCATAAGAAAACATGGACCCCCACACTCATCACTTCGTGTATTCGCTGCCCCCCGAGGGGGCGCATGCCTCCTTTGAGGCGGCTCGGCAGGAGGCATAGCATGGCAAGAATGAAGTTCGTCTGCGATTCCGAGCGCTGCATCGAGTGCAACGGCTGCGTCACGGCCTGCAAGAACGAGAACGAGGTGCCATGGGGCGTGAACCGCCGCCGCGTGGTCACGCTCAATGACGGCGTGCCGGGCGAGCGCTCGATCTCGGTGGCCTGCATGCATTGCTCCGATGCGCCCTGCATGGCGGTGTGCCCGGTGCAGTGCTTCTACCGCACCGAGGAAGGCGTGGTGCTGCACGACAAGGACGTCTGCATCGGCTGCGGCTACTGCTCCTACGCCTGCCCCTTCGGCGCGCCGCAGTTCCCGGCCCAGGGCACCTTCGGTGCCCGCGGCAAGATGGACAAGTGCACCTTCTGCGCCGGCGGCCCCGAGGCCAACGGCTCCGAGGCCGAGTTCGAGAAGTACGGCCGCAACCGCCTGGCCGAAGGGAAGCTGCCGGCCTGCGCCGAGATGTGCTCGACCAAGGCCCTGCTGGCCGGCGACGGCGACGTCGTGGCCGACATCTTCCGCACCCGCGTGGTGGCACGCGGCAAGGGGGCCGAGGTCTGGGGCTGGGGCACCGCCTACGGCTCGCAGCAAGCCGGCACGCCGGGCAACGGAGGCACGAAATGAAGCGCCTGTGGACTTCCGCGGCGCTGCTCGCCGCCGCGCTGCTGCTGGGCGCCTGCTCCGAGAAGCCGCAGACCAATGCGCACGGTGTCCGGCTGGACGCCGCGCCCTGGACCGGCACCGGCGTGCAGGCCAACACCGGCACCGCCTTCACCTCGCCGGGCTGGCAGGTCGGTGATCGCGCCTCCTGGCAGGAGCACCTGAAGCAACGCGCGATCAACGGCCAGAACGAATACACGCGGATCAACTGAAGCGGAGGCCGCATGAGACAAGTCCTTCACGCCCTCGTCCTGGCCGCAGTGCTCGGTGGCGGCGCCGCGGCGATGGCCCAGGGCGCCAATCCGGTGGCCTCCGGCGCGGTCGCCGAGGCGCCGGCCGCGACGAGCCCGCCACCGGCTGCGACTGTCGCGGCGCCGGCGCCGGCCACGGGCGGCATCCGCAGCCAGAACATCTTCGAGGTCAAGCCCGAGGCCAGCGCCGACCCGAACTACCTGAACCAGACCAACGGCGAGCGCCAGCGCGTGCAGCCGGGCAACAACGCGCCGATGTGGCGCCAGGTGAGCGGCGGCGTGACCGGCTTCAGCAGCCTGCCGGCCAGCGAGGCGCCCGAGGCGGGCAACCTGATCCAGGGCTTCGTCAAGTATCCGGGTTCGCTCTACACCAACGCCGGCGAGGCCTGGCGCCAGGTGCGCAACAACTGGATCATTCCGTACGGCGCTGCGCTGCTCTTCGTGACGCTGCTGGCGATCGCGATCTTCTATTTCACGCGTGGGCCGATCGGCCTGCACGGCCAGGAGACCGGCCGCAAGATCGAGCGCTTCACGCCCTTCGAGCGCGCCACGCACTGGTCGAACGCGATCGCCTTCGTGACGCTGGCGATCTCGGGCCTCGTGATGGCCTTCGGCAAGTTCTTCCTGCTGCCGGTGCTGGGCGGTTCGCTGTTCGGCTATCTGGCCTACGCGCTGAAGACCGTGCACAACTTCGTCGGGCCGCTGTTCGTGGTGACGATGCTGTTCATGATCTTCACCTTCATCCGCAGCAACTGGCCACGCAAGAACGACCTGGACTGGCTCAGGAAAGGCGGCGGACTGTTCGGCGGCGAGGAGCCGCCATCGGACCGCTTCAATGCCGGCGAGAAGGTGGTGTTCTGGGGTGGCGTGCTGTTCCTCGGCAGCATCGTGATCGGCTCCGGCCTGTTCCTCGACAAGCTGCTGCCCGGCTTCGTCTACACGCGCGGCGAGATGCAGATCGCGCACATGATCCATGCGGTCGCCACGCTGTGCATGATGGCGCTGATCATGGGCCACATCTACATCGGTACGCTGGGCATGAAGGGCGCCTACAAGGCGATGCGCACCGGCTATGTCGACGAGACCTGGGCCCGGGAGCACCATGCGCTCTGGTACAACGACATCGCCGCCGGCAAGATTCCGGCCGAGCGCAGCGCCGAGGCGCGTGCCGCCGCGCCGGCGTCCGGCATTCGGATCGAAGGACATCCCTCATGAAGAAGCTGCTCACCCATGGCGCCCTGGCCGTCGGCCTGGCGACCGGCCTGGCTGCTGCGCCGGCCGCTTTCGCCAAGCTGCCCGCCCCGACCCTGACACCGGAAGCCAAGGCCAAGGCGGCCGAAGCCGCGGCCAAGACGGCGTGGAGCGCCAAGGTCGACAGCTTCCAGCTGTGCCAGGCGCAGACCCGCGTGGCGACCCGCTACCGCGAGACGGCGGCCGCGGCCGGCCTGCAGCTCGCGCCGGCCACGCCGACGCCAGCATGCACCGACCCCGGTCCGTTCGCCTTCGCCCCGCCGGCCGAGGCGGCGAAGCCGATCGAGGCCTCGGGCGCGCATTCGCCGGCGCCCACCGCGGCCTCGCCGCCGAGCTCGAACCAGACCTCGGCCGAGATCAATCCCGCGCCCAAGAAGTGACGCTGCCGCGGCTGACCCAGGCCCGGGCACCGCTCACGCGCGAGGTCGAGGTCGTCGACGAGCATGGCGAGTCGGGCCGGGTCTCGATCCCCGCCGAACGCGACCTCACGATCTACGTCGATCGCCGCGAACTGGTCACGCTGATGACCCTGGGCGCGCAGCCCGAGCTGCTGGTGCTGGGCTACCTGCTGAACCAGCGGCTGATCGAATCGGCGACGGACGTCGAATCGATCACGGTCGACTGGGAGGTCGGCGCCGCGGCGGTCCGCACCCATGCCGGCATCGATCGCATCGAAGAGCGCACCGCCAAGAAGGTGGTCACCACCGGCTGCGGCCAGGGCAGCGTGTTCGGCGAACTGATGGCCGGCATCGATCGCCTGCAGTTGCCCGACACCCGCATGACGCAGGCGCAGCTCTATGCGCTGGTCAACGCGATCCGCCTGCAGGAGAGCACCTACAAATCGGCCGGCTCGGTGCATGGCTGCGCGCTGTTCACGCTCGAGGCCGACGACGAGATCCGCATGCAGTGCTTCGTCGAGGACGTGGGCCGCCACAACGCGATCGACACCATCGCCGGCTGGATCGCGATGCAGTCGCCGTCGCAGCTCGGCGGTGCGCGGGTGTTCTACACCACCGGCCGCCTGACCAGCGAGATGGTGATCAAGTCGGCCCAGATGGGCGTGGCGATCGTGGTCTCGCGCAGCGGCATCACGCAGATGGGGCACGAGGTCGCGGCGCGGGTCGGGCTGTGTGCGATCGGCCGGGCGACGAACCGTCGCTTTCTCTGCTTCTCCGGGGCCGGGCGGCTGGTGCTGCAGCCGGAGCTGGCCGGCGCCAAGGTCGCAGGCACGGTCTAAATCCTTCGATTTCGCGGGAGCCGGCGGCTCGGCTATCGTCGGCCCATGAATGCTTTTCTTCGCCTCGGCTGGCGCACGCTCTGGCGCGACCTTCGCGCCGGCGAACTCCGTCTCCTGATCGTTGCCGTGCTGCTGGCGGTGGCCGCCCTGACCGCGGTCGGCTTCTTCGCCGACCGTCTCAACGGCGGGCTGCAGCGCGATGCGCGCCAGCTGCTGGGCGGCGACGCGGTGCTGGCCAGCGACAACCCGACGCCACTGGCCTTCGTCGAGCGCGCGCGGGCCCTGGGCCTGCAGGGCGCCAGCACCTACGGCTTCCCGACCATGGCGCGTGCCAGCGAGGCGCAGGGCGGCGCCACCAAGCTGGTGGCGCTGAAGGCGGTCGCGCCCGGCTACCCGCTGCGCGGCAGCGTGCAGGTGGCGCTCGGCACCGAAGGCCCCGGCCAGGCGACGCGCGAGGTGCCGGCGCCCGGAGAGGCTTGGGTCGACGGGTCGCTGCTGGAATCGCTCGCGCTCCAGGTCGGCGACACCCTGCTGCTCGGGGACGCCGGCCTGCGCATCGCGCGCGTGATCACCCTGGAGCCCGATCGCGGCGCCGGCTTCATGAGCTTTGCGCCGCGCGTGATGCTGAACCAGGGCGACATCGCCCGCACCGGGCTCGTGCAGCCGGYCAGCCGCGTGAGCTACCGCTTCGCCGTGGCGGGCGAGGCCGCCGCCGTGAAGCGCTTCAGCGACGCCGCCGATGCGGCGATCAAGAAAGGCGAGCTGCGCGGCGCCCGGCTCGAATCCTTCGAGAGCGGTCGCCCCGAGATGCGCCAGACACTCGACCGGGCCGAGAAATTCCTGAACCTGGTCGCGCTGCTGGCCGCGCTGCTTTCGGCCGTCGCCGTGGCCCTGGCGGCGCGCGGCTTCGCGGCCAGCCACCTCGACGACTGCGCCATGYTGCGCGTGCTGGGCCAGAGCCAGCGCACCATCGCGGCCGCCTACGCCTTCGAGTTCGCCGCGATCGGCCTGATCGCCAGCGCGATCGGCGTGGCGATCGGCTATGGCGTGCACTACATCTTCGTGCTGCTGCTGGCCGGCCTGGTCGAGAGTGCGCTGCCGGCGCCGACCCTGTGGCCGGTCGCCTTCGGGCTGGGCGTGGGGCTCACGCTGCTGTTCGCCTTCGGGCTGCCGCCGGTGCTGCAGCTGGCCCGGGTGCCGCCCTTGCGCGTGATCCGGCGCGACGTCGGCAACCTGAAGCCCGCCTCGATCGCGGTGCTCGGACTCGGCGTGGCCGGCTTCGCGGCGCTGCTGGTCGCGGCCAGCAGCGACCTCAAGCTTGGGCTGATCGCGGTCGGCGGCTTCGCCGCGGCGGTGGCGGTGTTCGCGCTCCTCAGCTGGGTGGCGGTGTGGGTGCTGCGCCGCAGCGTCAACGAGACCACCGCGCCGCGCTGGCTGGTGCTGGCGACGCGGCAGATTTCGGCGCGGCCCGCGTACGCGGTGGTCCAGGTGAGTGCGCTGGCGGTCGGCCTGCTGGCGCTGATCCTGCTGGTGCTGCTGCGCACCGACCTGGTGGCGAGCTGGCGCAAGGCCACGCCGCCCGATGCGCCGAACCGCTTCGTGATCAACGTGATGCCCGACCAGAGCGAGGCCTTCCAGAAAAGCCTGCGCGCGAGCGGCGTGCAGAAGTTCGACTGGTACCCGATGATTCGCGGCCGGCTGGTGGCGGTCAACGGCAAGCCGGTCTCGCCCGACGACTACAGCGATGACCGCGCCAAGCGGCTGGTCGACCGCGAGTTCAACCTCAGCAACAGCGCCAAGGCGCCGCAGCACAACCAGATCACCGCGGGGGCCTGGAAGCCGGATGCCGCGGGCGAACTCAGCGTCGAGGCGGGGCTGGCCGAGACGCTGGGACTGAAGCTCGGCGACCGCCTGCGCTTCGACATCGGCGGCCAGCAGAACGAGGCCCGCATCACCTCGCTGCGCAAGGTCGACTGGGGCTCGATGCACGCCAACTTCTTCGTCATGTACACGGTCGCGGCGCTGGCCGACGTGCCCGTCACCTACATGGGCGCCTTCCGCGCGCCCGAGGTCAAGGGTTTCGACAACGCGCTGGTGCGCAGCTACCCGAATGTCACCAACGTCGACATGAGCGCCACCATCGGGCAGGTGCAGCGCGTGCTCGACCAGGTGATCCGGGCGGTGGAGTTCCTGTTCGGCTTCACGCTGGCGGCCGGGCTGGTGGTGCTGTTCGCGGCCGTGACCGCGACGCGCGAGGAGCGTGCGCGCGAGTTCGCGGTGATGCGCGCCGTGGGTGCGCGCGCCAGCCTGCTGCGGCAGGTGCAGCGCGCCGAACTCGTGGGCGTGGGGCTGCTGGCCGGCTTCCTGGCCAGCATCGTCGCCTCCGTGATCGGCTGGGCGCTGGCGCGCTTCGTGTTCGACTTCACCTGGACCGCCTCGCCGCTGGTGCCGATCGCCGGCGCGCTTGCGGGCGCGGTGCTGGCGCTCGCGGCCGGCTGGTGGGGATTGCGCGAGGTGCTGCGGCGGCCGGTGGTGGCCACGCTGCGGCAGGCGGCGGAATAGGGCACACCCCGGTATGGCGGAATGCATCGAGTTCGACACCGAGCGGCTTCACCTGCGGCAGTGGCGGGTGGCCGACCGCGAAGCCTTCGCGGCACTCAACGCGGATCCGCGGGTGATGCGGTTCTTTCCGGCGCCGCTCTCGCGCGAGGAAAGCGACGCGATGGCCGAGCGCTGTGCCGAGGGCATCGCCCAGAGAGGCTGGGGCTTCTGGGCGGCCGAAGAGCGCGCCAGCCGGGCGCTGGTCGGCTTCGTCGGCCTCAACGTGCCGAGGCCGGACCTGCCGTTCTCGCCCTGCGTCGAGATCGGCTGGCGGCTCGCGCATGCCTTCTGGGGCCGGGGCTATGCGAGCGAGGCGGCGCGCGCCGCGCTGCGGGTGGGTTTCGAGCGCCTCGAGCTGCCCGGGATCGTGGCCTTCACCGCCGTGCCGAACCTGCCCTCGGAGGCGGTCATGCAGCGGCTCGGCATGCGGCCCGACGGCGTCTTCGAGCATCCGGCGCTGCCGCTGGGCCACGCGCTGCGTGCGCACAAGCTCTACCGGCTGCAGCGCGCCGCCTGGCTACAGGACCTCGTCGCGTAGCTGCGGAAAGACCTTCGACACCTTGGCGAGCAGGTAGTCGCCATAGCGGCCGTTGAAGGCGTGCACGTTGGCGCGATCCCAGCGCCGGGCGCTGTCGTCCTCGGCGGCGGCGCCCGCCAGGCCCTCGATGCGCTGCACCCGGGCCTCGAAATTCGGGTCGAAGAAGAGCGGAAACGACAGCCGGTCGCGGCCCGAGGTGTTGCGCGTCACGCGGTGCGGGGTCGACTTGTAGAGTCCGCCCGTCATGCGGTCGAGCATGTCGCCGATGTTGCAGACGAACGATTGCGCGATCGGCGGTGCCTCGATCCAGCCGTCCGGCGTGCGCACCTGCAGGCCGCCCACCGTGTCCTGGCGCAGGATCGTGAGCAGCCCGTAGTCGGTGTGCTCGCCGACGCCCCACGGCACGTCCATGCCCTCGGGCACCGCCTGGGTCGGATAGTTGAAGATGCGAAACAGGATCAGCGGGTCGGCCGTGTAGCGTTCGGCGAAGTAGCGGGCGGGCAGGCCCAGGCTCAGCGCGATGCCTTCCATCAGCCGGTGGCCGAGCTGCGTGACCGCATCGATGTAGGCCAGCACGGTGTCGCGCAGGCCCTCGGTGTCCGGAAACAGGTTGGGGCCGTGCACCGGCGTGCCGGCGCGCACCCGCGGATGGTCGGCGGACAGCTCGGTGCCCAGGTAGAGGCCTTCCTTCCAGTCGGGCCGGCCCGAGGTCAGTTCGCCCCCGAGCGGAAAGTAGCCGCGCCAGGCGCGGCCGCCAAGGGCCATGCGCCAGCGCATCTTGGTCGGCTCGTCCTGGGCGAAGAAGCGGCGGCTCAAGTCCTCGAGGCGCTGCACGAGCGCCTCGTCGACGCCGTGGCCCGTGATGTAGAAAAAGCCGTGGGCCCGGCAGGCGGCGCCGATCCGTGCGGCCACGCRCTCGCGTCCCGGGCCGCCGGCGATCAGGGCCGACACATCGATGACCGGCAGCGCGCCGGCGGCGGCAGGGGAGGGCGAATCACGCATGCCCCGATGGTGCCGCAAGTCTTGGCCCGGCGCCGGGCCGCCCCAAGCCGGCCTGCGGCCCCCTCGGGGGGCAGCGACCCACACGAAGTGGGGGAGCGTGGGGGCCAGCGAGGGACAATGGAGCCCATGCAAATCCAGGACAAACCGCCTTTCGACACCCCGTTCGAATGGATCGGCGGAGAACCCGCGGTCCACGCGCTGGTCGAACGCTTCTACGATCTCATGGACCTCGAGCCGGCCTACGCGCAGCTGCGTGCGGTGCACGGCAGCTCGCTCGACAACGCACGCCAGCGCCTGTTCTGGTTCCTCTGCGGCTGGCTCGGCGGCCCGCAGCACTACACCGACCGCTTCGGCCATCCGATGCTGCGCGCGCGCCACCTGCCGCAGAGCATCGGCGGCCACAGCATCGGCATCCGCGAGCGCGACGAGTGGCTGGCCTGCATGGACCAGGCAATGGGCGAGACCGGGGTGCCCGAGGCGCTGCGCGAGCGCCTGCGCGGGTCTTTCTTCCAGACTGCCGACTGGATGCGGAACAAGGGCGGATAGTCCGCCCCCCGCATCAGCGCCGCGACGGCGCCAGCAGCACCACCAGCGCGCCGCCGCCGCCCTCGGACGGCTTGGCTTGCACGAAGGCCAGCGTTTCGTTCTTCTGGATCAGCCAGCGCTGCACCTTGGCCTTGAGCACGGGTTGCTTGCCCGGCGAGCCCAGGCCCTTGCCGTGCACCACGCGCACGCAGCGCACGCCCTGTTTCCAGGCCTCGCGGATGAAGCCGCCGAGCGCCTCGCGGGCCTCGTCGCTGCGCATGCCGTGGAGGTCGATCTCGCGCTGGATCGACCATTCGCCGGCGCGCAGCTTGCGCGTGACGTCGGTGT